>JAHLWH010000231.1 GCA_019058015.1 Promethearchaeota archaeon
GACGTAACTCTTGCAAAAATGTAGACCGTTTTAACTTTCTCTAGTAGCTCATCGTCATTCATCTCCTCTAATTCTACACCAGTAATTGCTTCATCTGCTTCAGTTTAACCTATTTGATGTGCGATTGCAATTGCCGTAATTTTATGATCACCCGTAATCATAATTGTTCTAATTCCCGCCTTTCTTGCTTCTATTATTGAATCTTTTACCTCGTCCCTTGCTGGATCAATTATACCAACCAACCCAAGATATGTAAAATCTTTTTCCACTTCATTAATATCGTAATCCGAATCTAATTCTTTATATGCAACTCCAAGAACTCTTAATGCATTTTTTGCAAATTCTTCATTTTGCTTTATGATTTTTTCTTTTGAAATGTCAATAGGTTTTACTTCACCATTTAATAATACCTTAGAAGCATTCATCATGAGAACATCAGGTGCTCCTTTTATATAAGCAATTATCTTTCTGTCTTTTTTTCCAATTACTGTCATCATTTTTCTATCAGAATTAAAAGGAATCTCATCTAATTTATTAAAAGATTGATCAATATTTTCTTTTAATGCTACTACTTTCATAGAAATTTCAGTAGGATCCCCTACAACTGTTAGATCTCCAGATTTTTGATCAACTAAACTAACATGAGAATTATTGCAAAACATACATACTTCCAAAAATCTTTTAAGATCATCATTATTAACGATTGATTTATCACTTTTGAGTATGTTTCCATTAATGTTGTATCCAACACCTTCAATGGTAAGCTCTTTATCATCTACATATAATTTTACAACGGTCATTTCATTTTTAGTCAAAGTCCCAGTTTTATCAGAACAGATCACATTCACTCTTCCTAAAGTTTCGACAGCTGTCAGTTTCCTCACCAATGCATTTCGATTTGCCATTTTTCTCATTCCGATGCTCATAACAACAGTGATCACTACAATTAATCCTTCAGGCACGGCAGAAACTGCTAAACTTATCGCTATTTCAAATGCAGTTATGATTTCCTCAATATTTTGTTCTGTAAAAACAAAACCTTCTGTAACTATTATAAGAACCACTTCAACTAAAAAGACAGCACCACATATTATTATTATTATTATTCCTAACTGTTTTCCGAATCTATTAACTTCTTTTTGGAAAGGACTTGGTTCTATAACCTCCTCTTGTAATTTTCCTGCAATTTTTCCGATTTCTGTTTTCATTCCTGTTCCAATTACAATACCTTCCCCATTCCCCCGCGTAATTATAGTATTCATATATCCAAGGTTGGTTCTATCTGCTAAAATCATCTTTTCATCTACAATGTCTAATTGCTTCTTAACTGGTTGCGATTCTCCTGTTAATATTGCCTCATCCACATAAAGTGAGAATTGTTTCGTTAGTCTTACATCTGCGGGAAATTTATCTCCTTCCTCTATTAATACAATATCTCCAGGAACAACTTCTTCGACGCTTATTTCCTTAACTATTCCTTCTCTTCGTACTTTCGCAAAATGAGGTGCTAATTTTTTTAAACTTTCAAGAGATTTTTCTGCTTTATATTCTTGATAAAACCCTAGAATTGCATTGACAATTAGTATAGCAAGTATTACAACTGCATCTGTATACTCTGAAGACCATGCTGAAGCACCAGGTTGGGATGCTTCCCATGCTCCTATTATTACTGATATTATAATTGCAAAAATCAACAAATAAATTAGGAAGTCCTTAAACTGGCCTAAAAATATATCCAATGCTGTCTTTCCTTTTTCCTTAATTAATTCATTTCTCCCGTACTTCTCGAGGTTTGCGCTCATTTTTGTTTCTGTTAAACCTGTATCAATTGAACTATTGAATGCCTTTACAACTTCTTCAATGCTTATAGAATGTGCATTAATTTGCTCCATATCTCCTCAAAATCCAAATTTTTTTTTTAAATTTTTTTTAAAAAACAATATCCGATTTAAAAATATAAATTCAATAAATATTGATATCTTAAAACCTTTTTTAAAAAGAAAATACTATTTTTATATTATCTGCTTCAATTAGTTTAGAGGGATTATTATTTATAGTTATCTTTATAAAAAAAGTAATCGAAGATTTTAATGTGATAATAGATAAATACTCCAAAACTAATGAAATGGGAAAATTTTTTCTAGAAATTTTTAAATAATCTAAAAGAAATTGAAAATTGTTTTTAAGAATTTATAGATAATGTTTGTGATTAATTTTAAAAAAAAATTCAGAAAAAAATTAATAATGTTCGATATTTGGAATTTTTCTTTGTTTTCGTCTGATAAAGTATTTTCTTAACTCGTCAACAACAGAAACACTAAATGCGCCAATAAAAACTACAACCCAATGATACCATTGTGTTAAGGGCATAATACGAAATGCAAGACCTAATGGGGTATAAAGTAATAACAATTGTAATCCAAGAGATAGTCCGACAGCCCAAAATAAATGTTTATTTGGAAACAAATAAAACGGTTTTATATTCGAAGTACATGTGAATACAAACAATAATTCGCAAATTACTAAGTTTGTAAATATTATTGTTTGAGATAATGTAATTGCATATTGCTGCGCAACTGGATCGGTTAAATAATTTATCAAATTAGGATCTATGGTACTCCAAAGAGGTATTAGATATATCCAGAGAATCAAATATAGACCAATATCAGTAATGGATGTGTAAATTCCAAGAAAAAGAACTGGTCCTTTTATTTCTGGCATTAATGTAAAACCTTTTCGCGGTTTTTGTTTCATCACATCGGGGTCTGTAGGAGTTAATCCCAGAACCATTGCTGGTATGCCATCTGTTGCAATATTTAACCATAGAATTTGAATTGGTTCTAATGGAAGAGCCAAGAAAACATTTGCAAATAATTTCATCACTAAATACGCTGTTATTATTAAAAAAATCTCATCAAAATTGGTGCTTAACATGTAACGAAAGAACCCTTTAGTTGTCTCAAATATTCCTCTCCCTTCTTCTATAGCATTAACAATAGTTGCATAATTATCATCAATTAATATCATTTCTGATGCTTCTTGGGTAACTTCTGTTCCTTTTAATCCCATTGCAACACCAACATGCGCACCTTTTACAGCTGGGGCGTCATTAACTCCATCACCAGTCATAGATACAACCATATCTAGTTCCTTTAATCTTCTTAATATTCTTATTTTATGTTCTGATGTGACTCTTGCAAAAACATTTACTGTTTTAACTTTTTCTCGTAGCTCATCATTGCTCATCTCCTCTAATTCTACACCTGTAATTGCTTCATCTGATTCAGTTAAACCAATTGCCTTTCCAATGGCGAGAGCAGTAATTTTATGATCACCTGTAATCATAATTGTTCTGATTCCAGCGCTTCTTGCTCCATTGATCGCTTCTAATACTTCATCTCTGGGTGGATCTATAATCCCAACTAATCCGATATAAATATAATCCTTTTCTACATCATTGATATTATAATCAGAATTTAATTCTTTATATGCAACTCCAAGAACTCTTAATGCATTCTTTGCTAACTCTTCATTTTTTTCTAAGATTTTATTTTTTAAAACATCAATTGGTTTTATTTCTCCGTTTAAAACAACCTTAGAGGCGTTTTTCATGAGTATATCAGGAGCTCCTTTTATATAAGCGATTATTTTTTCGTCTTTTTTTCCAATTACAGTCATCATTTTTCTATCAGAACTAAATGGGATCTCATCCATTTTCTCGAAAGACTGATTTATTTTCCCTTTTAACGCCAACACTTTCATAGAAATCTCAGTTGGATCACCAACCACTGCCAGATCTCCAGTTTTTTGATCAATTATACTAACATGAGAATCATTACAAAATAAGCAAACTTCTAGAAACCTTTTAAGATCATTATTCATAACGATTGGTTTTTCATTTTCAAGAATTTGACCATTCGTATTATATCCTACACCTTCAACAGATAACTCTTTATCATCAATATATATTTTTACAACGGTCATTTCATTTTTAGTTAAAGTTCCGGTTTTATCAGAACAGATCACATTCACTCTACCTAATGTTTCAACAGCTGTTAATTTTCTTACTAATGCATTTCGATCCACCATTTTCCTCATCCCTATACTCATTACAACCGTAATGACGACAACTAATCCTTCAGGAACCGCCGAAACAGCTAAACTTATTGCTATTTTAAAAGCATCTATGATTTCTTCTATCCCCTGTTCAGTTATTACAAAACCTTCAGTCAATAATATGAGAATGAATTCAAATGCAAAAACCGCTACACATATTATAATAATAATAATTCCTAATTGCTTTCCAAATTTATCTACTTCCTTTTGAAAGGGACTTGGTTCTATTACCTCTTCTTGTAATTTCACCGCAATTTTTCCGATTTCAGTATTCATTCCTGTTCCTATTACAATACCCTCTCCATTTCCTCTAGTTACTATCGTGTTCATATACCCAAGGTTGGTTCTATCTGCTAAAATCATCTTTTCATCTACAATATCCAATTGTTTCTGAACTGGTTTCGATTCTCCTGTTAATATTGCCTCATCCACATAAAGTGAAAATTGTTTCGTAAGTCTTATGTCTGCAGGAAACTTATCTCCTTCCTCTACTAACACAATATCTCCAGGAACAACTTCTTCGACGCCTAACTCCTTAACTATTCCATTTCTTCGTACTTTCGCAAAATGAGGTGCTAATTTTTTTAAACTTTCAAGTGATTCTTCAGCCTTGTATTCTTGATAAAATCCTAATATTGCATTAATAATTAAAATGGAACTAATTACTATAGCATCTGTGTATTCAGATGACCAAGCTGATGCTCCTGGCCTAGAAGATTCCCAAACTCCTATAATAATAGAGATAATAATTGCAAAAATCAGCAAATAGACAAGAAAACTTTTAAATTGACCTATAAATATTTGCCAAGCAGTCTTTCCTTTTTCTTTAATTAACTCATTCCTTCCGTATTTTTCAAGTCTTACTTGAGACTCTGCTTGTGTCAGACCTGCTTCTAATGAGGTATTATATCTTTTTGCTACTTCTTCAATACTTATAGAATGTGCATTGATTTGTTCCATATTTTCTCAAAATCCTACTTTTTTTATTTTAAATCTTTTTATAAGAAAAAGTTTAGATTTTTAAAATATTTCTCAAAACCTTTCTTAAAATAATAACAATTCAATTTATTAATTGTTTGTTCCCTAAATTTGTTTAGATTTTTATCAAATTGCCTTTCAAGATATTGTCACCACTGACGTTTTGTTCTTGAAAAAAGACCTTTATATGGTATATCTAAAACCACGCTAAAAAAAGATAATTTGATTTTATAAATTATAGGAAATTAATGATTTCTTGTTGCACACGTAATTAAAAGGATTGAAAAAATAAAAATAAGATTAAAATCGTTCCTTTGATAAAACCATTAGAGAATTAATTAAATCTGAAACACATTGAGCAGTAGAACTCAATTTATTCATATCAATTTTATCCAATGTATCTTCTGCAGTGAGTAAGTAATAGGGGGACCTTATCCAATGAATTACTTTTAAATCACTATGAGATGTAAAATGACCTGCTTCACCAATAGGGGGTGTTGCAAAAAAATTGTCTGGAATTAACATCATACGCTCTATTTTGTGCTCTTTAAATGCCTTAATAGTATGAGCTACTAATTGCACTCTTTGAGATAGAAATACTGCCCCAAATGCAAGTTCATTTGTTATTTTAAAATTATGGGTTTCAGGATCTTCATCAACATCTTTTGCACACATGTGCTCTAGATTCACATCGACTAATACGTTCTTTAAAAGATCATTTCTATATTTTCTTGCAAATGATTCCGCTCCTATTCCTCCATACAGATGTCCTGTTGTTAATATGAATAATATTGAGCGAGGTCTTTCATTTTTCGGGATTTTGGACCAAGCTCTTAATTGAGCTAAAACCATTGCAACTCCAGTTCCATCTTCGGAAGCCCCCTTAAATGCAGAATCATGATGGCTAGATACCATTATCAACTCCTCAGATTGTCCAGGTAATATTCCCCATATGTTATGCGCTATGCTTGGTTCCTTATGACCCTCAAGAATTATTGTTGCTCGAGAATTACATAATTGGGCTAATTCCCGAACTTTCATGCCATCATATTTCCCTAAATATAAAGCAGGAATTGGTTTCATAGTACCATCATATGGTCCCCAATGACTATTAACATTTGATGGATAATCTCTCAAGATAAGGATTAACCCTAATGCACCTCTTCTTACTGCACGCCAATAGACAGAATCTTCCCTTGGTTTTCCCCCTAGTGCTTGTGGTGGGAAATTCAATAAAGCAAATGTTAAAACCATTTTAGTGGTCTTATCGATTGAATTAGTAGGATCTGCAATATAATATGGTTTTGCTATACTTAATAATTTACCAAGAGGTAGTGTTGGAAATTCGATATCTGCAACTACAATTTTGTCTTTAACGTCAATCTTTTTAAAATCTTTATCTCTTCCCGTTCCTACATAAACCATAGGAGCTGTCAATCCATCTTTATCAGTAAATTCTGTATTCAATACATAAAAACATGAAATTTCTGTAGTTTCATTTCCATTTGATATACTTAATTTCCAATTTTTAGCAACCCAATTTATAACATTTACCGGTTCTTTCTTTACATTTTCAAGTCCTAATTCAATAAATTTACTCTCTAAAAAATTTTCAATTTCATGTGCTTCTTTTGTTCCTATTCTCCTATGCGGGACGCTACAGATTTTTTCTAAATCATTTTTAATAATTTCCAAAGTTGGTGCTTGAACTTTTAACATTGGTTTTTGAATCTCTAATAAGAGCTTTTCAGCTTTTTTTCTAATTTTTCTCATTTTAGGAATTAGTTTTAATAGGTTTATGATGATTTTTCTTTTTGACATATGAAATTCTGGGGATGGTTCTAATTCATTCTTAGATTTTTCCATGATATTCTCCTTTAATGATTATTAAATTAAAATTCTGCTAATGAAATATAAAAACTTTTATGCTTAGAATTCTCATAAATTGGAGAAAAAAATCTCTCAAGAATTACCGCCATATTTGCATTTATTGCTTTTAATAAAAGAGTATGTTCAAAATTCAGATAATTTCAATAGTGCCATCATTACCATTAACTCTAACTATAGTTCCATCTTCAATTTTTTCCAATTCAGAAAAATCAATTTGATCTACTATTGGAAATTGTAAATCAAAAAATATTTCTGCAGCCAAGGCACCTGAACTCATTAAAGGTTCTCCTTTTTCACATATTATGGCTTTTGGCCCAATCTTGCGCACAATTACCTCAAGTAAAACAAACCCTAACGTGGTTGTTCCTATCGGATAAGGGAAAATTAAGATTTTATCTTTTACGTCCTTTTTATAAAGTTCATGTGTTCTATCTGCAACCTTACATTTCTTACTAAATTGAACTAAAGGAAATGTAAAAGCGGCTGAGATACTAAAGGGTTGTTTTGTAACCATGGCTTTCCCTTCCACAATTCCGCTACTTAAACTTCTCCCTTTTAATATTTTAGGCATTATTTTTACCCTCCGTTGCGACTTTAATGCATGTATCCAAGCTTCTATAAGAAGCATTGCTATAAAAACACGTTTTTGCAGAATTTGTCATAAGAGGTCTCGGTAAGGGTGTTAAAAGAGGACATAAAGTTGTCAATTTTGCTCCAGAATTTTTTAAAATTTCAAAATATTTAGATTTTTTAATTGAATCTCTTGTAAGTTCATTAGTGCATATCCAGAAATTAATATTGGATAAAATTTTTTTTCCATCAAGCTTGTTTAAAACAGTAATAACTTCTTCTTCATTTAATTGAGGACAACCTATGGTAACATTTTTTGGTGGATTTTCCCATTCGGTACTGTATTTTTCCTTAACTTCTTTAAGAGAATCTTTATCAATTTCAACAATTTCTTCTGGTTTATCATTTTGAAAGGCTGATTCAATATTTTTTGCTTCTGGAGTTTTTCCAATCACGTGGATTAAAGCAACTGCGCCAGTAGATGCAGAAGCAGAACCAAGATTTTTTAGATTATAAGTAGAAATTTTTTTAAGACCTTCAATAACCGGAATTTTATTTCCTGCAATTTCCCCGATTTTTAAACCTATTGATGTTAAATCATAAGTATCCCAATCATCAAAAAGAATTTTAAATAAAATCTTTCCTTTTCTGTTTTCACTTAAATGCAATCCATGGTAAGGAGTTTTCCCAGTAATAGCGCATGCAATATCTACTATACCGCCTTCTCGATTTGAACGCCCCCCTAAAACAGAATTGAGATAAATTACAGCTGAGGATTCAGACCATGCATAGTGTTCGCCAAATTGCGGTTTATTATCCAAGTAATATGGGGTACAAGTAAAACCATAGACGCCTATTCTCTCTAAATCCCTCATCAATTGATCATGTAAAGTAAACATTGGGAGGATAACTTTTAATTCCTCGGCATAATTCAAATCGATAATAGGATCTGCTGTAGTCCTCACCTTTACTTTCAATCCTGCTTCTGCTGTTCTATTTAAAATTTCAGCAGCAGCATTGACAAAATTCAAACCAAAATTTAAAACCGTATGAGCCGATTTAATTTCTATCAATTTATCCGCACCAAAAGAATCTCCTAATTTTACAATTAAATTCATCAATTTTGAAAGAATTTCACCTTGATTACCATCTAATATATTTTCTTCTTCTCTCGTTAAATAAATTCTAATACACCTATTTATTTCCTTTCAATTTTAAAAATTTGTTAATGATATTTATAAGTGTTTTTATTTTTATTTTGTATTTTGAATAAAAGAGAAACCTATTTTAATAAAATTCTTTTAAATAAATATCAATTAAAATATATCAATAATTCGAGATAATTGATAAAATGATTAAAGAAAAAAGGATTTCAGGCTTTAAAGTGGATAGATGTGATTTATGTGGATTGTGTTTTCATCTGTGTCCTGTTTTACAGTTATCTATCGAAGAAGCAAAATTAGAAATCAAAAATCTTATCGAGGGAAAGGAATCTAAATATGTTCTTACTACTTGCACTACGTGTTTATCATGCAATTTTTATTGTCCACAACAAGCAAATCCATATCAATTAATCCTTGAAAGGTGGAATGATTTATACAAAGAGAGAGGCGCACTTCCATTATCTCGTTTTGTCTGTCCTACTGAGGAACATAACATTTGGCAACTCCTTAATGTTTTTCTCTCTAATCAAGAAAAACGATGGATCCATGAATGGATGAATTATATTCCCAAACCTTCTGATAAGGTTTTATTAATTGGAAATTATACTCATTTATTTCCCTTTATAATTGGGGGGAGTAAATTATTAAATTATTTTAAACCTATAGATAGAATTGATCAATGGGAGGGAGGTGCTTATCTCTATCAATTAGGGTTTTTGGATGTCGCCCAAAAGGTCGCTGAGAGGACTAAAAAAGATTTCGACAAGTGGGGTATTAATACTGTGGTTCCGCTTTTAGACGCAGTCCATTATATTTTCAAGGAAGTGCATCCTAAAGAGATGAAAGTAAGCCATGATCAAAAATTTATTAATTATCATGATTGGCTTATAGAAAAGATTGATGCAGGTGACATAAAATTACTTAATCAATTAAATCTTACAGTCACTGTTCATGACAATTGTTATTCTAAAGCTTTAGATGGGGGATATTGGGAAAATCCAAGAGAAATTCTCAGGAAATGCGGTTGTAAAATTCTAGAAATGAAACATAATAAAAAAGATTCATTATGTTGTGGATTCGGAGTTGGACCTTCTTGTGTGGGCAATATTTCAATGGTATTTGATATTATGTCTGAAGCAAAAAAAAAGTATGAAGAAGCGGAAGAAACAGGAGCAAAAGCATTAATCTCTTATTGTGGTGGGTGTATCTATCTATTGTGGGCTTCTAGAGAACTTTTAGGCAAAAAAATTGATGTTTATCACATAATAGAAATTGTTAGAATGGCAATGGGTGAAAAAATAAATTACCCTCATAACCATATTAAGCGAGCTTGGGATATAATCGCTATTATTACATATCAATTACTTTTATCTGTATTTCAAGCGAATTTTTTTATAAAGCGAATAACATATGATAAAAATATGAGCACTTTCCATCCAAAAAAATATAAAATGTTAAAATTGATTCGAAGCTTATTTAACATTTCTGTAGTTCGAAAATTATATGCAAAAATGTTTCGAATTTTGATGCCAATAATGAAGACCCGTTAAGTCTTTAACGGCAAACTAAAAAATATGTTGGAGAAAAATTTAATATCTCTTAAATATTTTAGAAATACTATCTTTATTAATGCTTTAAAAAATATTATTCTCAAATAATATGACTACTATCAAACCAATAGATATTAGATTTTTTGACCCTTTTAACGAAGAAGTTTGTGATTTATGCGGTGAATGTCTAGTTCATTGTCCGATTATGGAATTTTCAGTTGAAGATTCAAAAAATGAAATGAAAAAACTCATTGCTGGTGAAGGAACTGAACAAGTTTTAAAAAAGTGCCAGAGTTGCTTTACATGTAATTTTTACTGTCCTACTGATGCACATCCTGCAAATCTTATCTTAAAACGGTGGAATGAACAATATGAAAAAAATGGATTAAAAAAGAGAGCTGAATATTATATAACACACTATCCCTATTATCCGAATTTCCGTACTTATGTAATTGACCATATGCCAGAAAATGCTAAAAAAATTTTAGAGAAATGGAAAAATCTAAGCCCAGTTGAGGATACATTAACATATCCTGGGTGTAATATTATTACATTTCCTGAATTAACTCAAGCAAGTTTCTTCAAAAATCTTGATATAAGAGGACGACTTGAATATTGCTGCGGTGAAACATTATTTCGCACAGGTTATATAGATCAATTAAAACAAGTTGCTAAAAGATTGGATAAATGGTTTAACACTTTAAAACCCAAAAATCTACTTGTTCTCTGCACAGCTGGAACAAATGTTTTTAAAAATATTTTGCCGTATTACGGCTTAACTTATAAATTTGAATCAATTAAGTCGTATATTCAGTATCTTTGGGAACGAATTGAAAGTGGTAAGATTCAAATTAAGGAAAAATTAGATATGACCGTTACAATCCAAGAATCATGTTATAGTAAAATGTTTGGTGATGAATATATGGATATACCAAGAAAAATTTTAAATGCTATTGGAGTGAAAATTATTGAAACGGATGCATGTAGGGAAAAAATGAGATGTTGTGGGATTGGAGGTGGTTTTTCTATAAGTAGTGCATACCATCCAATGAATTTAATTAAATCGGGATTTAGAAATATTAGAGATTTTAAAAAGACAAAAGCAGATGCGATATGCGTTTATTGTGCAGGTTGTTTAGCCACGCTTTCGACAGTTCAAAAGTTGTATGTGAAGAAAAAAATGAAAATTTATCATATCATTGAATTATTACAAATGGCTATTGGAGAAAAACCAATATCCAAGAAAATAAAGAAGAAAAGAGCAAGACACTTTTTTTGGGGTATAATCAAGAAACAATTTCCAAAAATGTTATCCAAAAAAACTTTTAAAATGGTAGAAATCCCAGAAGATCCTCATCCTGAAGGTTATTAGAGTTTTTAATTAAAATTTTCTTTATTTAAAAAAATATATCGATAACATAATATTTTTAAAAAAAATAGGTATTATTAATTATAATCTAACAAAATTTTTTCTAATAAAAGGGTATTCTTATGGGAGTTTCAAAAATATGTCGAATTGCATTTCGGATTGCCTTGTATGTTATGACAATTTCTTTAACATTTACAGGTTTATTCGGTGGTCTTTCTGCTGTAGCCGTGTTTAGTGATTTTTCTGAAAATGTGAAAATACCATCTGGTCCCATAACTGCACAATTAAATTTTAGTGAACCTATGCGTCTTGTAATACCTTTTAATTTAACTAATGCAGGATATTTTCCGCTTGATGAATTAAGGATAGGGATTGCAATTAATATGACTTATAATGTATCGCTATCACATATTATTATGCAAAAAGAGCAAGATTATCCAGAGATTGGAGCAGGTATTGAATTTGAGGGTAACTTCACGGCTACTGATGAGAGTTTCTCTATTCCATCAGGTGATATTGACATTTTTCATCCCCCAACTTTTACCATGAATCTTAACATTTCTGCCTATTATACATATCGATTACTTTTTTTTAGTGTTGAATTAAAAAATATACCATTATCATTAGGAGGTCCATAAAATGGGAGGAATGAAGAATATCTTCAGAGGTTTTATCGGAATGGCTATATATATAATAACATTTATGCTGATACCAATTTTAACTTTTGATTTTGTGGATAATATGGAAATACCAGTTCCCCCAGATCAAATTTTGAACATAGATATAGCTAAAGGAAATATAGACGTTGTTAAATTCTGGCTTATTGCATTAGGTTTAATGATTAGTGGTTTAGCATTTTTTACATGGTCGTCTCCAAGAAACTCAAGAAGAAAAATAGTTTTTAGTATGTTATTAGTATTCACTAATTGCTTTTATTTATGGAGTTATAAATTTAGTGGGGCAACATTATTTGGGATTGAGATTCCAGGACTTGGAAGTGTAACGCTTGATTTTGCTGAAATGGTAATGTTATATCTGGGAGCTTATACGTTAATAATTATAGCAAAAATTTGGAAGTTAATTGAAGTTGAAATTGGCAAAAGAAAAGAAAAGAAAGAAGAGAAGGTATATATCCCAGATTCTACTTTTGGTAAAGATGGAGGTGCAGTTTAAATGATATTACAAGTTGATATATTAAGAATGATTGCAGAATTCATTGGAACGATATTTTACTATTCTAGAGCGGTTTTAACACCATTTGGTGAAGTAATGAAATTATGGATTGATGCGGTTTTAGGTTTAATGAATCAATATATTCCAATGGAAATAAGCATTTATGCCATAATATTTGTTGTTTTAATAATTTGCGGTGTTATCATTAATTATCATTGGCCGGGAGAAAAAAAAGGTAAAGAAAAAAAAGAAAAAAAGGAAATTGAACCTTCTGCTGATAAATGTAAATATTGTGGAAAACCGATAGGAGATTCAGAGTTCTGTCCTTATTGTGGTTCAAGAAATTAATAGAAAAGAAAATAATTATTTTACTTAAATATTTTTTATTTTTTTTAATAATTCTACAGCTCTCACGCCTATATTTTTCGCTACTATTTGCCCGATCTCGTCGATTTCCCCTTTTTTTATAAATTCTTTCCGCCCATATTTTTGTAAGGATGTCATTGGAATATTCTCATCTATCACAGGATTTCCTAACGCACCAAAACAAACCATACCTTGAATAAAGGCAAAATTTATTAAATCTGATACAACTCCTTCAGCACCACCATTTCTTAAGCCTGATGCTCCCATAGGTGCAAAAATTATATCTTTTAATTTATAATTTGCCATTTTCCAAGGTCTTGAACGATCTATAAATACTTTAGTTAGACCGGATACACTTCCAAAATAACACGGAGCTGCCATAAAAATTGCATCAGCACTTAATATTTTTTCTTCTAATTTTTTAAAATCATCCTTTTCAGATAATGGACATTCATACGGCTCCCGCAAGCATTGATCACAACCTGTACATTGCTCCAATTTATAATCCACCAAATAAATTTTTTCAATTTCAATAGTTTCATCTGTTTCTTTAGCTCCTTTCAGTGATTCTTCTACTAAGAAATCACAAGATCGATTTTTTCTTGGAGATCCACAAATTCCTAGAATTTTTAAAAGACTTTTTTCAATCTCTTCTGCCAATTTTCACTTTCACCTAAATAATTAATAATAAATACGGATATTAAATTTATATATTATTCAATTTCAATTTATAAAAAGATAAAAATCAATTTATAGAAAAATGTAAACTATAATAATTTTATAAATTTATGGAAAATATCACTTTATTAATCCAATAATACTTCTTCTGGTCTTTTCTTTTACTTTATTTTAAGGTCTCCTAAGAGGAATTATTAAGAAAACTATAAATATAAAATAATCAATTGCTCAAATATTATATTCAATAAAATATCATATTCTATTAAGGATCTTATTCTATTAAACTAGAAATATAAATTTTATATATTTGAAAAACATTAAGTATTATAAGGGAGATGTTTTTAACTTATTATATTACAATTGGGTTAAAAATTTTTTAATTTAGAAAGTATAAGATAGTAAGGGTACTATGAAATACTTTAGAGAATTAACGAAAGAATTTAAGAGTAAAAAAGATATCGAACAAAAGTTGGATTTCTATCAAAATTTCATTGAGCAAAAGTTATCAGAAAATGATTTACTATCTGCTTTAAATAAATGTCAATCTGCCTTAACACTACGCAGAGAAAATAAAGATTTTGGATTTGGGACTTACGTTAAGAGATTTAATGAATTAAATGAATTAATTAATCAAAAAATCTTAGAATTCCGTAATTCTTATGAAGTCAAATTATTAAATATGAATTACATAACCCTTACTTCTGAAAATTTAGAAGAAGTATTAAAAAAATTTGTAAATATTAAGAATCAAATACTAAAAGAAAAAAGCAAAGCGCTTCTAGAAGATATCAATCAACGAATAAACCTTATTTTAGATTATATTAAGAAATCATATGAACTGTTAGGAATATATGATATCTTAAATTATAACCAGGTTATTGAAACAACCAGTTCCTTGATTTTGAAAGCTAAATCTGATAATCTTGACATTTTTAGAAACTTTTTTGAAAAATTACAGTCAGAATTAGTTAAAAAGAAAGTAAATGAAATCGGGGCTTCCTCGGATATAATATCCCTCTATGACTTAAGTAAAAAATGCCTAATTAATGAATATGAGCTTGAAAAAATTATTAAAACAATGATTCAGGAAAAAGATTCATGGATAAGAGTTTATATAAAAGAAACTAAGACTGTAATTTTTGAAGAGTAATGAGATAAAAAACCAATTGTTAATAAATTTTGATAATACTATTTCTGTAAATATTGATATTAACTCATCAATAAATAAATACTAAAATGGAACCCATAAAAATTATAATACTAAGGAATTAAACCAAGAATCCTGCTATTGATTCTTCTAAGGATTTTCCTTACTAAACCTCATAATGCTCGATAAGAATCAGGTCTCAAAATATTCGGATTTTCTATACCCTTTTTTATGGTTTTAAGAATTTTTGATTTATCTTGATCCAAAATACCTCCTATAGGTAAATAATTAGACGCGTGATTAGTACGAAAAACGCAATTTGCGTTAGGATTATTCTTAAAATCAATCTTTTCAATAAATAGATATAATTCTTTTAAAATATCTAAAGTTTCCATCTCGTGAAATTCATTATTTACTTTTCTTTTAAAAAGCTCAGTACCGGGAGGTACCATGAGGGTCAAACAAGCAATATACCAAAGTATGTCATCATCTGGGCAGATCTTATTTACTAAATCCGCTGAATTGATGGCAGAGAGTTCAGATAAATCTTTATTATCACCCCCTAACCCTAATATTAATGTTGCAGAAAGAGTAATACCTGATTTCATTAATTTTTTACTCGCTGAAATTAGCTCTTCCTTAGTTGTATGCTTATTCATCATTTTAAGTAATTTATCGGACCCAGACTCGAATCCAACATAGGCAATTCCCAAACCTGCCTTATTTAATTCTCTCAATTCCTCATCAGACTTCTTAAGAATATCTTTCGCGTGAGCGTAAACTCCACATCTTACAAATGGAAATACCTTTCTTGCATACTTAGTTATTTCTAATAATTTTTCTGTGGGTATTACCATTGCGTTTCCATCCAAGAAGAAAATCTTTTTTACATTGGGACCATGAATTTTTCTTCCAATATCCAAATCTTTCTTTATATCTTTAATGTCTCTGATTACAAATTTCTTACTTAAATTTGACATACAGAAAGTACAACGAAATGAACAGCCCTCAGTCGCTTGAATCAAAAGAGAATATGCTTCTGAAGGAGGCCTAAAAACTGGATGGCAGTAATAAATACTCTCTTGATTAGACATCTTAATCTTTAAAATTTATTTCTTATTGACTTATAATGAAATCGAGATTTATATTGTAAGTTTACTTCTTTGGAGCTTTTTTACATTTATGCCTGCTCAATCTCAAAAAAGTTTTTCCACAATAAGGACACACCTCCCCTTTCTGTGCATCTTTTGATTTTTCAGTTGGAGGTTTAGGTTTTCTTCCTCTAGTTTTTATCATCTTACTTTTAGAAGGAGCAAATTCACAAATAGCCATATGAGCAGAAAGATCTTCAAAAAAGTCGCCGCAATAAGGACACTCTGATGTAAGTTCTCCAAATTCTTTTTTGCTTACTTTTGAAGTTCCTTTTGAGCGTTTTTTATATTTAATTTCTTTAGTCCTCTCCTCCTCTTCTTCGAATTCACTTACATCCAAATCAATATCTTCTAATAATTCAGCTTCTAACTCTTTTATTTCTACTTTTTTTACTATCGGAATTTTTTTCTCAGCCGTCTTCTTGCTTTTTTTATATACTTCATTGATTGTTATATTTGAATTCGGTTCATAATATTCGCAAACCTGACATACATATGCACCTGAAGAACCATGAGAACCTAACACTAATTCTCTTGATGAACAAACACAAAGTGGTTGGAGACAATTAGACACATCGCCTGCCGGTTTAAGATGGATGCAGGCGATCTTTCTTTTAAATTTTATTTTAACTTTTCTTCTGGGAATTTTAAATCACAAAAAATTAGTTTGTTTAAATAAAGAAATACTTTACATTAATACAATTAACCATTTAATTTAATTTTTTTTAAATGAAAAATCGCTGTCTCGTAAAATAATTATTCGAAATTTTTTAGCTCTGATTCAATTTTACTTTTAACATTTTGGTCGGTTATCTGGTTTAGATTTTTTTTAATAGTTTCTTTAAGATTATTAATTCTTTCTTTAATGTGTTTTGGACTATCCCAAACTGTTGTTCTTAATGGATGAATCTTTTCAAGAGCTTTATTAAAATTTTTTAGTGCTTCAAGAAAAAATAGAGAAGCTCTATCAATATCTTTTAGATGAGTAGAATAAATTGCCGCAATTTTTTGATTGCATAAACCTGTTCCATAAAAATCCATGGTATTTTCATAGAATATAGCAGCTTGTTCGATATCTTCTAATCCTTCCTTTATAGAATTTTTTATTGTTTTAATAAAACCAATAATGAATTTAGCTCCCGCCATATAGAATAAAGATCCATTTGATTCAGCAATTTTAAATAGTTCTTCAGAATTTTGTTCAGCTAATGGATAATGATTATTATGTAAACAATTTTCACTTAATTTGCTTAAATATTCCATTACCTTGTCAATTTTATTTATATCTTTAAGAATTTTCAAACCTTTTTTATATTTTTCAACACCTTCAAATGAATTTTTTTGTCTGAATGCTTGATTCCCCTCAAAAAATAATTCATCAGCCATTTTTAATTTTTGAGAGTCGTCATGTTTCTCTGACTGCATAATTTCAGAGGCGTCACGAAAAATATCTTTCATATCAAATTCTCCTTCTATCTCTAAAGGTATTTCGTTTAATTCAGGCATAGTTACTTGAGAAATATTTTTGCGATTAAGATCTGATTCTTTAGTTAAATCATCATGGACTTTTTCTGGATGATGAGTGAATTGTGGTGTATAACTGGAAACATTTTCTCCATATGCTGATTGTAATGGTTTTCCGCTTGTAACTAAAGCAGAAAGTTCAGTCATCACATTCGCAAAAAAGAATTTATTCAATCCGTCAATAAAATAATCTACTTTATGATAATTATTTTCGAATCCTGGATCATTGATATCCATATTTACATCATTCATTCGATATATTTCAAACCCAGTGTCATATTTGGTAATCATATGTTCTGAATTAGCAACTTTTTCTCTTTTCTTTTTCCCCAATAAAGTATGATCAAAAACCAATCCGCAAGAATCCTTATTTTTCCCTTGAAAGCCGATATGATTTATTAAGTCAACATATGAATAAAACAGTCCTAAACCAGGATGACTATGAAACCAACCCACAATAAAACGACCTTGGTTTTCTTCATATAATTTATTTTCAATAGATTCAATAAAACCGTAATGTCTTTCATCTAATTGAACATCAGTACTATGCCCAAATGTGAGAGCTTCAGCTCTTTCAACAATAACTACAGCATCTGTAATATGTCCTATTAAAATTCCATAGATCTCTTTCCATTGGGCTGGAGGTATAGCTTGGTTAGCATATCTACTTGCATACAATATAATCGTTTTATAAGCTTCTGCTTTAACTACAATTGGTTTTTCGCTTTCTTCTTCCTCCTTTCTGGTTTCTATTTCTTTTTCTTCATTTTCGTTATTTTTCATTGGTTCTTCTGTTTTCTTACTCATAACAAATCTCCATGAAAGAAACTTTTATTCTAATAAAATAATACAAATTTGTTATTATAAATAAAATTATTGAAAGGCATTTTAGATTCAGTTCTATTTTTAAGTTTCTTATATTTAATTGATCGATTAGGAACAAATTTAAGCAATCCAGAACCAAAAGAAATAATGACTGGTGAATTATTTGCAATTTTTGCTGTACTTACTTTTGTAGTATCTAACATTCTATTTAGAAAAACTGAACATGAAGCATCTCCTTCTTTTATAAATTTTTTTCGCACAGGGATTGGAACTTTAACATTTATCATTTTAGCTTTAGTATTTGAAGTATTTTTTCATATCTTTTTGCTCCCTTTGACTTTATGGTTCATATTAATCTTGAGTTTTATTTTCGGACAAGTCATAGGTGATACATCATACTTTAAGGCTCAAAAAGAGTTGGGGACCGCAAAAGCTTTATCTATTTCAATGACATTTCCACTATTTACATTTATTATATCAATGATATTTCTTAACTATCCGTTTGATATTAGGATATTTATTTCAATTCTTTTAATTGGGATTGGGGTTGTAATTATTGCGACCTCTAAAATTAATCTAGAGGATGTTAATGTTTCTAATGTGGATCAAACTTCAGTTTCCAAGGATTTTAACAATTTTGAAATCAATTCACGAACATTTTCACCAACAGTTATTTTTGGTTTGATAGCATCATTAGGTTGGGCAATTGGTGCTATATTAATTGAATACGCTCTGAATGAAATTGACCGTATCCTACAAATAGAAGCATTCAGTTCTATTATTGGAAATGTAATCAGATTTCCATTCGTTTTTTTGATTTTAACTTTAATTATTTGGAGAGAAGAGCATATTCAGACCAAAATTAAATCATCCCATCGAAAAAATAAGTCTACCCAAATGTGGTATTGGTTAATTATTGGCTCTATTATAGGTACTTCAATAGGTGCTTTTCTATATACTGAAGCAGTTCGAACAGCAGGAGCTACCTTTATAGCCATAATAGCAAGTGCAAGTCCTTTATTCGCACTTCCACTAGATTATTTAATTAATGGCGAAAAAATTTCAAAAAAAGGATTTTTAGGTGTTATCTTGACAATAGTGGGAGTAATCGTGATTCTACTATAAATTTTCAATATAGTTTAACTTTTTAGCCAATCTCTTGGATAATTATCTCATTTTAATAGATGAATTCTTTTTAAATATTTAATATTTCAATAAATTTACCTTCTATAAATTGAGAAAACATAAAAATTATGATTTTAAATATTAATTATTATGGCTTTACCTTTAGATGGGATTAGGGTTTTAGACCTTACTAGAATGCTCCCAGGACCTTATTGTACTATGATTTTAGCTGATTTAGGAGCAGAAGTTATCCGTGTTGAAGACCCTAATTATGCCTATTCAAACCCTCCTCCATTTCATCAAAAAGGAAGATATCGGGAAAGCGCTTTTAATTCTATATTAATGCGTAATAAAAAATCAATAACTCTTAATTTGAAAAAAGAAAAAGCAAAGGAAATCTTCTATAAGTTAGTAAAACGGGCAGATATTATTATAGAAACTTTTAGACCAAAAGTAACAAATAAATTAAAAATTGATTATGATACTTTATCTTCAATTAACCCATCAATTATATATTGCTCATTAACTGGTTATGGTCAGAATGGCCCTTATGAACAAATTGCGGGTCATGATTTAAATTATATTAGCATTTGTGGTATCTTAGATTTAAATAAAGAAAGAAAAATCGAAAATCAGTCTAATCAAGAAAGAAAGCCAATGGTTCCAGGAGTTCAAGCTGCAGATATTGGAGGAGGTTTAGTATCTACTATAGGTATCTTATCAGCAATCATTGAAAGAGCAAACAATTCAGAAAAAAAAGGTCAATATATTGATATTTCAATGTTAGATTGTGTCTTTTCTTTTATGCCAATGCCAGCAGCATATCATTTTTCTCAAGATTTAACAACTACATCCCCAATACACGGTGATTTTCCATTTTATTCTGTATATAAAACTAAAGATAATAAATATTTATCTATAGGAGCAATTGAAATGAAGTTTTGGAATAACTTATGTGAAGGTTTAGAGTTATATGATTTAAAACTGAAACAGTTCCCTCAAGGTCTGGAAAAAGAAGAAGTATTTAAAAAAATCCAAGAAAAGTTTCTAACAAAAACTCAAGAAGAATGGTTAGAACATTTTAAAAATTTTGATACATGTATTATGCCCGTAAAAAATTTTGCTGAAGCATGTAATGACTCTCAGATTATCGCTCGAAATATGGTTGTTGAATTAGACCATCCAAAATTAGGAAAAATTAAAAATATTGCTTCTCCAATAAAATTGTCAAGAACACCCCTTAAAATAAGAAGTTTAGCTCCTAGAGTAGGACAACATACAAAAGAAGTTCTTAAAACATTAGATTATTCTGATGAAGAAATACGTATTTTCAAAATAAATGGGCTAATCTAAAATTCGAATTTTTTTTCAACTATATTTCTATTAATCGGGCATCCATTGTCTCTAAATCCACGATAACAAATGTGGCTTTTCCAGTCAAATATCCACATAATTCTCCTGGATTTATAACTAACGTATTATTTATTTTTTTGATATTATGATCGTGAGTATGACCTGTTGCAATAATATCAAATTCTCCAGATTTTGCTAAACTTTTAATAACTTTTGAGTGATGAGAAACATATATTTTCTTCCCAGCTAAATCTAAAATTGCTTCATTACTGCTGAGTTTACAAATCTTTCCTAGCTTTTCTATTAGATATAAAAGATCTCCATCATTATTACCAAATACTCCGAAAAAATTACCATTTTTTACATTCTCATTTAAATTCTCGAAAACTCTTATAACAAAAGGAGAAATAATATCCCCACAGTGTATCAAGAAATCAATTTTTTCTTTATTCAAAATATTTACTGCTTTTTTTATCATGTTTAAATTATCATGTGAATCAGAAATTACTCCCAATTTCAAATTATCAAACACCTTCTCTTATTAAAAATCGAAAATAAATAAATTATTATGTAATTTAAATATCATTTCAATAAAAAAGTAATTCCATTTTAATTTTTAACAAATAACTCAAAATCTATTTAAAATAATTCTTTAAGGTAGGAGGAAATAAATAAATTTATGAATTCTTATTATTAAATAGCAAGATTATAATCCAATTCTATAAATTATAATGGAATGATTTTGTAAATAATTATTGAGATAAGTGCTTAAAGATGAGTAAACCAAAAACCTTTTTAGAACAATATTTTAAAGAAGAAAAAAAAAAAAGTTGATTTAGAATTAGAAAAATATTTTATCGATATATTAAAATCTGAATCAATTCAAAACACATTACTATATGATTTCATTAAAAAAGTAAAAGATTATGTATTACCCCCAAATAATAAACCAAAAAGACTACATCCTATAATTTTAATTTCATCATTTTTAGGAATTGCAAATCCTCACTATATAGAAGAAATGGCAGATGATATTATATCTGTTGCACTATCTGTTGAACTTCTCCATAATGCGAAAATTATCCATGATGATCTTATTGATAAGGATATAACACGAAGAGGTTTTCCTTCTTTTCATATTAGATGGGCAAATCAACTATTAGAAACCTATACTGATAAAGACTTTCCTAATAAAGAAGATTCTGCTCGAGAATTCGGAGCCGCTATGGCAATTTTAGGAGGAAATATAACTTATTTTTTAGGTTCCCAGATTATTTTTAATTCAAAATTTGAGAATAAATTAAAATTCAAGGCATATTCTGAGTATAATGAAGCTTTTAATTTAATCAATAAAGGATTAATTATTGAAGAATATATGTTTTGGAATAAAATCACTATGACTTTAGAACAGTATTTAAATATTGCAGAGCTAAAAACTGCAAGCTTATTTGAAAAATCGGCAAAAATTGGTGCAATTCTCGCAAAAGGTAATTTGAATTATCAGATCCATCCATTATCAGATTTTATATTAAAATTAGGTCAAATACATTCTATTAGAGACGACATTTTAGACCTAGAGAAAGATATAATGCATGGCGAGAAAAAATTTCCATATATTATAGCAATCCAGAATACAACAGAAGCCCAACAAAAAATTTTAAATGAATTATATGAGAAACCCGATTTAAATAAAAATGAAATTGAGGAAGTTGTGAAGATTATTAATGAAACTAACGCCCTACAAATCGCTCAACAATTTGGTTTGAATCTAATTTCTCAAGCCAGAGTACCTTTAAAGAAAATTTATCCAGCATTAAATAAAAAATCCGAAAAATTTTTCATGGAATTATTAAATTTCAGTATAGAGAGAGATTATTAATAATTCTAATTTTTGCTTAAATTTTATCCAGTTAGATTAAATGAGAGATATTAAAAAGATGGTTTTTCTGAGTTTAGAGCTTCTAAGTGATCACGATTATATCGCCATACTCCAAGCCCAAGGCAAAAGAATCCCACACCAAATGAGAAATATTTAAATATTCCCCCAATTTCCACATCAAGATAAGTTATTATTCCAGTATTAGTAATAACTTGATGAAATCCCTCAATTAACGTTTGTGTAAATGGATACAGAAAAGATCCTATAAAAAATATCAAGATGGTTATTATTCCTGAGAGAATGATCATTATATTCGCTTTCAAATGTAAATGGGTTTGGATTTGATAGCGAAAAAGAAGTAATACTCCGACGATAAAGGTGATATATGTTGATGCTTCAAGGAATCCCCACAAAGTGCCAACATAACTTGGTGGTGGTTCAATCGCATAAAATCCCATAGGAAGAAGGAGTGTCAGACACTGAAACATCCCCAGTAGAGTTGCAATTGTATCTGTTATTGTTCGAAGGGTCTCCATTGATTATTCCTCATCAACTTTTTTCTTCTTTTTGTCATATTACTCTTTAATTCTCTTTTTTATAAATTTTCCCGTGTTTATTAAAATTACATTAAAGATAAATATTGTAAAAATAGTTGTTTAATTTAAATTACTTAATTTAAATATGTCTAATTTAGAAGAAATTCAATCATAAAATTATGGATTCTAGTTTAGTAATAACTGCTTCTAAAACCTTTTGCTTAAATTTAATCCGACTAGTCTGAAAATTATGTTTATCCACAATTATTTGATCTTTCAAAGAGTAAGAAATATATACTAACCCAACCGGTTTTAATTCAGTCCCCCCTGTAGGCCCAGCTATACCTGTTATTCCTATGACTATTTCTGAGTTAGCAATTCTTCGGATACCCTCTGCCATTTGCCTTGCAACAATATCACTAACAGCACCGAACTCCTTAATCATTTCTGGATCTACACCCAATATTTCACTCTTAGATTTATCACTATATGTTATAACTCCACACTCAAATATTTCTGATGAACCAGATAAGTTTGTTATCATATGAGAAAGATAGCCACCAGTAGCTGATTCTGCTATGCTTAATTTTAATCCTTTCTCTTTTAATTTCTTTAAGAGACTTACCAACCTTTCTAGAATTTCTTTTTCATCAAATTTTTCGGAGATTTTCAAGATCCTCACAATCTTCTGCTAATCTAAGATATTTTTTTATAGAATTTAATATATTTCAAATAGAAATCATAAAATTTATTGTATTTAAATCGATGATATGGAGTATTTAAAACGATTTAATTCCAATTGAATGTTTAATTTATATTAACTTTTGTTAAAAAATAGGAAAATAAATTTATTTATTATTTAATTAAATTGCTAAAGTTCTAAGAGCCTTTTGCATATTTCTTCTCTTAAGGACCCTCGAAAAATCATCGTTATTAGAACTGGTTGTTAAATGGTTTAGGAAAACGTCCAAATTATCAAAATTATCAAAAAAATAATCCTTCCCTTTAACAAACAGTGTTACGCCACGATTTTTTTCGATTTTCGCATATATTCCACCAATATTTATATCATGTTTCATATATACTGTCCTTTCCTTTCCCTTTTTTGCCCAAAAGTTTTGCTTCAACAAGTAAGATCTAAACATACTCATTTCTTCACACACAACCTCTTAAATTTATTTTAATACTTATACCATCCAATACTATATTCATGAGATCTTTTCAATATCATTTGAATAATCTCTTGAGTATGATCTGAATATTATAGTAATAGTCGTTTATATATTACAATATAATATCTAGATATGATTAAAATTCATATTCGTAGAAACTCATTTTTCTCCTTTAAATTCAGATCCTCATAATTTTACGAGGTTAAAACTCCTATATAAATAAATTTGTAAAAATTTTTTTATTTAACCTTTAATTTTTCTACTTGACCTTGATTTCCTATGCAATCAAAAAAAATTCTTTCTTTAAAACAAGTAAATTAAATTGAAAAAAAGAGTTTTAATCTATTAATTTTTATTCAGTTTTCTTGTAATAGATTAATTCGGTAATCTTTTCGAAAATATCTGGAACATTAAGACCTGTTTTTGCGGATGTTTCGAAATATGGTGCATTTAACTTCTTAGAAAGATGCTCTGACATAGGAAGAATAATCTTTCTTTCATCTTTTAAATCAATCTTATTCCCAACAAGTATTCTTGGTACTGAAGAAAGACCAAATTTAACCGCTTCATTGAACCAATTGTTAACATTTGAAAAAGTACTACTTCTGGTAATGTCAAACACAAGAATAATTCCGTTTGCACCTTGATAATATGGTTTGTGAACCATGTAAAATTGAGGTTGCCCAGCGATATCCCAGAACATTAAATTAATTTCAACTTTCTCCTTTTCTTTTGTCTCAAATTGAAGAATGTACTTTAAGATATTTACGCCAATAGTCGGCAAATATTGTTTTGTAAATTTCTTTTTAATAAAATTGTTCAAGAGGCTTGTCTTACCAACCGCAGGATCACCCAATATCAAAATCTTGTAGACAAATTCCGTGTTAGGTTTATAAAAGTGTAGTTTTTCATTATTTGAATCTTCTGACATTTTTTAGCACTTTATAATTTTAAGATTTTAACCAGTTATTTAGTAGAAAAAAAAATTTCACTTTAAAATATTTAATCATAATTAAGATAAAAAAGCTCCAAAAAACCATGGAATTTCTTAAATTAAATTGAATTTTTATTTTTAAGAATCCTTTTTTTTAATTAGAAGGCAAATGGATTGGGGGATTTTAAAATTTAATAATCCAGAAATCAATCTTATCAAGAAGCATTTTTTCCAAAGATTCATTAAATTCTTTAAAGTTTTTTAACTCGGTAATGGTTTTTGATATTTCATACAAAGTTCTATGACCTCCGGTAATTTCAAAGATCGATTCTTTTGTTTCCTCTAAGAGAGCTTTTATTTTCTCTAAATCTTTTGTACTCCTAAGTGCTTTTTTTAAATTATTAAAGATCTCCTTAGCATTATTTGATTTTAATGTTGTTGTTTCATCTCTTTCAATTTCAGTTGATTTTTTAGCAATTATTCCTTGTGAGATTACTGATTTTAGGAGATCAATTTCACTTTCAATTATATCTTGTTTTTCAATAATTTTATTCAGTTGTGGAATAAGTCCCTTTATATCTAGAGTTGTTTTAAAAAGATCATCAATTTTGTCGGTTAATATATGAATTGAATGAGTAATTTTTCCGATATTTTGTATGAGGTTTAGACCAAAGTTTTGAAGTATTTCCGAGAATGATCCGATTTTGTCTTCAAGTGTGTTTATTTTATCTGATGAGTTATTATTAGTCATTATTTTTTATCATGAATTTAACTCTATGATACTTTGAAGATGGATATTTAATTTAAATTTATTTAAAGAATTATTTATTTTATAACTTATATATTAATAATAATAATAATTGGAAAAATAAATCCTCGTTTGCAAAAAAATTGATTCAATACGTTAATATTTTAACTAATAATGGAAAATCTTTGTTATTCCGTAATTATGGTGATTCGGAGGTTGATAAAGATCTATTGGCTGGTTTTTTAAGTGCATTTTCAAGTTTTATGCAAGAAATTAGTCAATCAGAAATAAAATCTACTGAGACTGGAGATAATAAATTCTTCTATATCTCTGTTAAAGACATAATATTTGTTGTTTGTGCAGATAAAGAAGATGAAGATAAAGAAATAACCAATAAATTAAATAATATAGCCGAAAAATTCTTAGAAAAATTCGAAGATATTGTTAAAGATAATAAATGGGCAGGTAATCGCTCAATATTTAAAGAATTTAACGAAGAACTTGATAAAATTGTTCTTGGCGCGATAAAAGTCTCAATAATTGGATTTGGAGGGGTTGGAAAAACAACACTTCTTCATTTAATTTGTGGGAAAGATATTAATTTAGAATATGTACCTACAATGACTGCTGATATTACTACTTTTGATGGGTTTGGAGGTAAAAGAGAAGTTGTTTTCTGGGATTTTGCGGGTCAAGAAAATTTTCAGAGTTTATGGACAAGCTTACTTTCAGGTACAGAAATTGCTTTATTAGTAACTGATTCCACATATGAGAATGTAAATGGTTCAAAAAAAATAATACATGATATTTTGGATAAATATTATGAAGATGAATTCGTTATCGGGATAGCAAATAAGCAAGATTTAGACAATAGATTAACTCCTGAATTTTGTGAGAAATTACTCTCTACTGATAAAAGACAAATAAAAACTTATGGTATGGTTGCAATAAATACTGTTTATCGAGAAAAAATTCATGAAATTTTAAGAAATGCAATCGAAACAATAGAAAAAAAACATATGAAATAAAAAATTTCTAATTTTTAATTTTAATAAAAGGTTTGTGTAATAAATATGGAATTTAAAATTGAAAAATTAAATTTCGAGGAATTTGAAGATTACAATTTAATAAGATTACCTAATTTAAATGAAGAGGAGCAAAAAATCGTTGATCCCATTATTCCCCCAACCTCAGGTTTAAGAATTAAACTTTTTGATTTAATAGAACCTTCAGGATCATATGTTTTAACTAATCATAAATTATATCTCTATCTTCGCGTTGCTAAAGCGATCAGCATCAAATTTCAAGAAGATTTTAGGGAAGAAAATCCGAAAATATTAATTGTTTCCGATTGTCGTCCAAGTAGTAATTATTTAATAAAACTCTGTGCTCAATTGTATGCTTATGATGGTTTTGAAATTTTCTTTCAGAAAAATGGTGATGGTAATTCCTTGATGTCTAGTCCTTATGCTAGTGCATCAGTTGCATTATACGATGATATAAATCTGGCTTTAATGATTACTGCATCCCACAATCCATTAGATTGGAATGGACTTAAAGTCTATATGAAATATCCAATTCCTATTTCGGGAGATTTAATGAAACAAATTTCTTGTATTGCACTTTCCTTAAATGAGATAAAATTTAAGAAGAAATTTAAAGAAAATAGAATTGGTGCAGAACAGAAAAATAATGAGTATATTAAAGATTTACTTTCTGAAATTATTGAAATTCAAGCATTAAAAAATGCGAAAATTGTTATATGGCCATATTTAGGTAAGGCAAGGGGTATTGTGAATCTTTATAAAGAATATGGAGCAGATATTACCTTAATAGATGAAACTATCAACCCACCTAATCCAATTAAGGAGATAAGGAGGGAGAAGTTAATTCAAACGATGGAATCTGTTGATTCAAAAATTGCGATATTATTAGACGCTGATAGAGATCGACTTGCATTCTTTTTAAAGGAAGAAAATGGATATAATCTCTATATACCAAACGAGCTTTATACTGCCATGCATAATATTCTTGCAAAGGAATTCTCTTGCAAAATAATTAACATAAGAACTATTCCAAGCGATTATAGAGGTGACCATACTTCAATTCTAAATATTTTGACAGGTGTAGGATATAAACATTTAGGTGTTATTTTGTATTTCTTATTTGGGGTTGAAGTAGATCAATCAAAAATTGATACAGGAATATTATATGTAGAAGATAATGATAAATTTGTAAAAATTAATAATTCAACACCACTCAAAGAAAGTATAAGAAAAATAGTTAAGAATAAAGAACTTACTAATGAAAACTTAATAATTGCAGCATGGGAGGAAAGCGGGGGTCATACATTCAACATATTAAAAGTTTCCAAAAATGATAACACGGAAGAGTATGATTTTGAAACGCCCTTTCCTATAATTGCAGATAAATATCCCGTTCCAGCATTAATAATTTTAAGTGAATTAATAGCCAGAGGATATCGAATTTCCGATGCAATAGATTGGACAATTAAGGGAATAAATAGGACCATTCCCGCTGTTGACGAGCAGAAAATCAATATAATGAAAAATTTTGAGAAGAATGATGGAAAATCCATAAAAATCGATAATAAAAATTATCAAATTAAAAGTTTATCTGATAATAATAATAAGATTGATACTTATCGACTAAAAAGTGAGGATTCTATTCTATATTTCAGACCTTCGGGAACAGGTCCTGATGTCAGGTTTTACATCTTTGGGAAAAGAGAAACTCACTTAGAAGAAATAAAAAGAGTAATGGAATTTGTAAATAATTACAAATAATGCTGTCATCCAAGAAAAAATTCTAAGGATCAATCTCAACTTTTCTTTTTTTTATTCTTCGATTCTTTTTACGCCTCCAGTATCCTTGGAGCGGCGCTTTAATGAGACCTTTATTAACCCATCTATCCTTGTAATGTTGTATTCTTCCATAACTTACTCCTAAAGATTTGGCAATGTCTGTCATTGGCTTCAACCATAAGAGAGTTTCTAATTCTCCTGGTGTAAGTTTAAATTTCCTCATCTTTTCTCTTGCCTTATTAAGTTGTACTAACCTTTGTTTTATACCTGTGAGACGATTTCTCTTTCTTTCCAAACTTTTTTGGTAGTTATCCAACATTTCATTGTATAAATCAGCACCTAAAAATAAACCATTTACAGTACCTTTAATTACACGTCCATCAGGCATTATCCCTTCAGAAATACTCCGAGTAATTTTGCAATTAATATTAAATAAATCTTTAATTTTCTCCAGAAATCTTTTACTTCCACAACATATCTCAGAAGTATTTGCTATCCCATCACCGTCATAAAACCCTAAAACAAAAGATAAATATTGTTTTCGAGATTTTAATTTAGGGAGTTCTATATTTTTCGATTTCGCTTTACCTGCAATGAATCCATGACATTGAAGCCAATACGCAAATTCTTTATTATCAAACCTAACAATAATGAACTCTTTTACCTCACCATCTTTGTTTCTATATCGCTTTACTTGTCTATATCTTATATCATAACCAATTTCATCAGTAAACCTTTCTAACAGTTCTATGTCTTCTGAATTACACCCAACTCCAAATTCAAAAGAATCAGAATCACCAATTTTTGATAACCATCCTTCAGCAAACAACCAACCGAGCCAATAAGCCTTTTCTTTCGTGTCTATCCGCTCAAAATAATTCACTTTAAGATTAGGATGATGCTCAAAAACAGTTATACCGTGCTTATACTTTTTCAAGTTGTTTAGCTCCCGATATTTCTCTAAAAATTTAATAGTTTTATCTTTAACATCTCGTAACAATAACCTATATTCTTTATCAACGGCCTCTTTCTTCCATAAACTAAATCTAGATTTTAGGAATAATTCATAATCACCCAACATATCTTGTACAATTTCATTACCCTTATTTTTTTTTCTTCTTATATGGCTTTCTACTTGACCTAGGTATAGACTTAACATTGTATCAGTTAATTTTCCTCCCCATAAAACATCTAAAGGAACAATGCTTTCTAAATTTTTTCTTATATCTTCAAATAAATCATTTGCACTGTATTTTTTTAATTCCTCAATCTTGTTTTCATGCATATCAAAATTTCCAATTATTTCTTCTAATTTCTCCTAAATGAATTTTTTGTAATTCATAGTTTTTTTTAAAAAGTATTTAAATAGAAAAAATTTTTTTTCAAGATTTCTTTTTATTTGATCTTTAATTTTAAATATTTTCTTACACATATTATTAACAGGAGTCTTAAGCAATTTACTAATTTTATTTTACAAAAAGATCCTTATCTGGTATATAATGAAATAATTCTTGATACCCTATTTTTCTATTTGTCTAAACGATTAGATCTTTTTTTTAATTTTATATATTTGATAAAAATTAATATCTTTGAATTAAAGAGAGATCAAGCAAAATTATATTTTAGACCAAGTGGAACCGGACCTGATGTCAGATTTTATATCTTTGGGAAAAAAGAAACTTATTTAGAAGAGATTAATACTGTTATGAAAATTATAAAAGAGAAATACTCTTAGACTATTCTTCATCTATTACTTCTGTTTGTTTAATTCCAGGAATTATTATTTTGTTTTTTTCAATTCTTAAAATATTATATCCCTGAAGTTTTTTCATAATTTTTAATAAATTCTCCTCATCCCATTTTAGTCCTTTTAAAAATTCTTCTTTTGTCATGGGTTTTTTATTTATAGTAAATAATAAAAACTCTTTATCTTTATCATCCAATTCAATTTCTTGAAACATGTATATTCTTCCCCTGCCTAACATAAAAGAATCTTTAATCATTTGCATTTCTTGGAATTTATGGAGAACATCTAAAATCTTTTTAACATTTATCTTTGGATAATCTTCTTTTATATGTTCATAAATTTTTGAAAATTGCATTAATCCTCCATTTAAGATTAGATTTTGCTCATAATATTCAAGTATTTTTTCCGAAATTTGTTCTCTAGTGATTTCTTGGGACGACGGTTTAGTATCGAAATAAGCTATTTCCTCCAGCTTTTGCATAGCAATCTTTAAATCATCTATATCATTTAACCTCTGATCTTCAATTTTTTTTAGTTTTTGTTGTTTTAAACGCATTTTTTCTTTAAATTCATCTTCTCTCTCTTTTTGACGGTGTCTTTTTCGTTCAAAATCTTCTTTTTCTTGTTTAATTTGATTTTCTATGAATTCAATCCATTTTTTCCTCTCATCCACATTTCCAAAGCCGTCAATTTTGATGTTTTCATCATATATTGTTAGAAGTTCTTTTTCTTTTAATGAATTTATCACCTTCAAAGCAAAATCATTATTCCATTCAGTAAGTTCCATTAATTTTTGAGGAGTTAAATAATCTTCTGCATATGCAAATGCAAGAAGAACCTTTTCAGATTGATTAAAACTTAATTTTTCCCTTTTAAAAACAATTAAACTCAACTCTGGATTGACTTCAATAAAATCATTAAAAAATCCCGTCTCTTTCATTATATTAAAAATTGTTTCAAAATCTTCATTCTTTAATTGAGGAACACTTTTTAAGGAATGAAATATCAATCTATCGTTAGGTATTATTTTATATTCTTTTAAGTTTAATTCATTTATTATAGAATTGATTTTTTGAGACATTTTATCAAAAAACAATCCTCTCGCAACATCAACTGTCTTTTGATCCTTTAAATATTTCGTTTCATCCAAACTTTCCAACATTTCTATTGCGCTTTTCAAATCTGTTAAGTCCTTTTGTCTTTCTTCTTCAGAAATGGGCATTGCAGACGATAAATCTTGGAAAAAAGTTCGATATTTTACATCTGCTTGCTGAATAATTTCTACCTCAGATTTTCTTTCTTTAAAAGACTCTTCGGCAAGTTTCGTTCTTTGAGAGGTTTTTTCGGCAATTTCACTTTCAGTTTCAGCAATTATTTGAGAAATTTGAGCTAATTTTTCCATCATAACATTTTTCTTTTCTTTTAAGGCATATTTTTCAAGTATAATGTCTAAGGATTTTTCTTTTTTCTCAAATTCTTCAGTTAACTGCATTTTTTGTATTTGTTGATAATAGAAAAACGTCAATAATAAGAAAAACGTCAATAAACCGCTGGATATGATGAATACAACTAGAAAGGTTGACATTTTTCTTCAGAATTATTCCTTTTTTTTAATTCTATTAAAATAATAATTTTCTTTCTTAGTTATAAATCATTTCTTATTAATTGTAGAATTTAGTTAATATATTTAAAAATTTGATAATTAGAATGTTATAAATTAATAAAATATGTTTCGTTTTTAATGGATATTAGACTTTAAAATGAATATTTAAACTGAGTTAAATATGAAGATACAAGAAAAAATTATCACGGATGAAATTTTAGAAAAATTGGAATTGGGTAATTTTTACAAGATTTTGAATCAAAATATCTTTCCATTATTAAAGGAAGAAGAGCAAACTTTTGTCAAAGAACTTGAAGACTTTTGTATCGAGTTAGCCCCTAAGATTGATAGAGAAAAAGATGTTTATGTATTATTTCCAAAACTTGGAGAACATGGATATATCCAACGAATGAATAAATATAAAGATTTTACTCCTTATGGGATGAAATATGAGGTCTTATTGGGCACTATTTTAAGCATTTGTGATCCACAGTTAGACCTTGCGCGCTTAGCTAGCGGAATACTCTGTGGTAATCCTACATATCAACATGGAGAGACGGACGAGATTCTTAAAGTTCAGGCAGACTTAATGGAAGGGAAAGGCGTTGGCTGTATTATGATAACAGAACCTGAAAGGGGTTCAGACGCGGTCAACATGACAACCATTTGCGAGAAAGTCGATGATGGAGTTATTTTTAATGGAGAGAAGATCTTCACAACCAATGGTCCAAAAGCTGATTACTTTGTAGGGTATGGCGTCTACGATGTGAAAGACCCACGGGGTACTATGGTTCAAGCAATGTTTAAAAAAGAATTTGGTATTAGAACCGAAAGATTACTCATAAATAGTGCTCCAAGAGTGCATATTGCTCATACTTATCTTGAAAATGTTAAAGTTCCGTATCCATATATATTAGGAGATAATGGAAAAGGATATAATTATTTATTTGATGGCTTGGTACCTGAAAGAATAAGTATTGTAGGGAGTTCATTGGGTATATGCTGGAATGGACTTATTCATGGACTTATTTATTCTAATTTAAGAAAACAATTTAATAAAAATATTATTAGTTATCAAGGTATCGGGTTTCCACTTGCTGATTTATTTACTAAAGTAACTGCGGCAACAATGATGAGTTTTCAAATAGCATCAATTTATGATGATAAAATTCTCTTTGTTGAAAAACCAACTAAAGAAATCGAAAAATGGATGGCTTCTTTATCATCGCAAATAAAATATTATGGGTGTAAGCTTTCTCATGAAGTCTGTTACGAAGTTCAAAATCATATGGGCGGTATATCTCTTACTGATAATACTCTAATAGATGAGGCAATGAATACTTCCAAGGTGGAAGAGGTAATTGGTGGGACGAGAAACGTACAATTGCTCATTGTGCAAAATTCAATACGTAGAATGTTCAGTTCAATTTTATAGAATTAAGTAAATTAACTCTTTCTTTTTCTTTTTTAATATTTACACAAGTTTCTTTACAGTCTTTAAGAAATTCGCAAAAATTCAAAAATTTAATAAATATTGAAGAGTAATTTTAACAGAGTTTGCTAAAGTTTGTCCTACTAATAATTCCTTTTTATCTTTTACAGTATTTGATACTGCAGCGAATGAATAAAACCAAACTGAGTCTATATTTCTTATCCCAAAACAAGCATGATCCGACGGAGGATAGTAGAACCATGATGTCTTTGTAGGTATCCCCAATGATTCCGCACTTGCCTTCAATTTATTGACTATTCCCTTATCATGTTTTATTACTCTGGGAAAACCAAAAGATCTTCCAAAACTGATTTTACCTTTAGAGCCGCACCCATCATATGAAATTACATGAATTTTTTCAATACCATATAAATTAATTAATTTTTGAAGGTGTTTTTCTACAAATGATAAACTTCCTACTAATCCTTCCTCTTCAGCGTCCCATAATGAAAATATAATATCTACATTAGGTAAATTTATATCTTTTAGAGCTAGAGCAATACCTAATACTGTTGAAACTCCACTAGCGTTATCTATGGCCCCATCAGAAAAATTCTGTAATTTTCTAGAAAGTCTAAGAAACAATGATAAAATCGTCAAAGAACAGAATATCAGATAAATTATCATAAATATATAGTACCAGATCCCTTGCAGAATCAAAAGTACGATTGGAAAAAATCCAATTATCAAAATACCTATGGTATTAAAAATTGATGTGAATATTATTAAAAAAGGTCCAAATGAAACATTTATTGAATCATAATGAGCACTTAGAATTACAAGATGTCGTTTATTTTTAGTTTTTTTCTCAAAATCTAATTGAAATTCATTTGATTCATCAGAAAAAATTAGTCTAGATTCAATTGATTTAATTGTAAATATATTTTGTCCATTCCTGATTAGCTCTTTTTGCTTAGTCTTAAACTTCTTCCAATTAATTAGAGAGAATTGACTTATCTCCTGGTAATATGAAAATTCAATTACTAATAAAACAATAATTAATGTTCCGGGAATCAAAATCCAGATGATTCTTTCTTGTGTGAAAGGAAAATACAAAATTAATAGCCCAATAATCCCTAAAATGTATATAATTCGTATGATATTAAAAATAAATGAACGAAATAAATAGGAATAAGTAAAATTCTGAAAATGTGGTTTATATTCTAGTTCTATAATCTTTGAAACTAAAAGCTCTCTTGCTTTTAGATTTCCTTCGCTCCCAACCCTACGCGGAAAACTTAAATCATAAGCATCCTTAAGTATTTGGTCCTTATTTATATTCTTAATTATATTAGTGTTTATTTCACTCATTATTAAAATATTTAACTTCCATGAAATTTATTATTTTATTTTTACAATTTATCAAATTGAAATAAAAAAAAAGAGGTTAAAAAAAATTTGATAAAATTATTCATTTAACACTTCTTTTACAGTATTATATTATTAAATTATCAATTAGCAACTCTTACTATCTATCTGGAGCTTTTCTTCCAAGCCACTCTTTATAGAATGCATCAATGTCGGGCAGAAAATTAAAAATTGTAGGATATCCAGGAGGTACAGCTTCCGTATCTAGCAGTGTAAAACAACCAGGACAGAAATATTCTCTAAGTTCCATCCAATCTGGGTCACTAGACATGTATTTTGGATAAAATTCTTCAAGCTCTTCAGCTGTATCTCTCACTCTTATTCTGCATTTTTTCTTCCAGTTCTCTTTATAATCTCCAAACTCATATCCGCAATCACATTTTACTATTCTTTTACCATCCTTTGAGACAATATGTAAATGTTCATGAATTGGTAAGATGATTTTTTCGTCCCAAGAGACTTTTTCTTGTAAAATCTCAATAATTTTATCAAATCTATCAGGATCCTTTGTGCCACTTATTATTGGTTTTAATTCCTCCCAAGTTAAATCCCCATCAATCATTCTTTCAAGTGTCTTTTTATCATATTTTACCATTTTATTTCACCTCCAGTTGGAAATCCTCGGGTAATCTCCAAAACTCTAGGAAATTTTTTGCCCATTTTATGGATAAATTTAAACTTTCAGAATACATTCGTTTTACCGGTTCACTCAGCATATCTTCTGTTATTTTCCACCGTTCTTGTTCCCAATAATCATCAAATGTCAAGGATTTATCTTTTCGTTCCGCTCTAATTTCTTCTCGACGTATGTCTGTGCCCATTTTGTCGATTACCCACTCTCCCATTTCTTCATCATATTCTGCTACTACACCATAAATATTATAGACTAAATCATTTGTGTAAATTCCATTATTAAGGTCTTGTTTTACACTCTCCACCTTTCTCTCTAGAGGATCACCGTATCCTGGACCTCCACTTAATGCGTAATAAATAATATCGTTATTCTCCAAGATGATAGGATAAATTGTGCAGTATTTCTTTCTCACAATATCTCCCTCTAGTAATTTCTCAAATTCACCATTACTAGGATCTGGATCTCCTAATGGATATTCTTTTTGATTTTGTATAATCTCCTGAATATTTGTCTTTTTAGCATAAAGTCGATATCCAGTTGCATGAGGATAACCCCCGTGCATACCACCAGAACCATGAAAAACATAACCATCCCTAGCTCCAAAAAAATCAACTTCTTTCGAATTTGCAATCATTGCTACTCCTTCATAATTCGCTCCACCTCGATATTTTCCATGACCTGCGGTATTTGGTTTAACTCTTCTTGATAAATAAGGAATTCCTCCTTGAAATAGTTCCCATGTTTCAACATCTCCAAGGTCAGCCTCTGGATTCCACATTGAATACCCCCAATCCAGTCCATCTTTTACGCCACTCGCTCCTAACCCTTGACCGCTAATCTCAAATGTTGATAATGACCATCTTTCCCCTTTAAGTGGCCCAGCTGAATAAATCCCTCCGCCTTGAATCGCATCTCCAGTAAATCCATACCCCGGAACGATTTCTTCTCTATATCCACGCGAGAATAATCCATAAGATAGACACTTCATCATTCCTGTATAAGCAGGAATCAAATTACCCCAAGGACTCTGATATGATAAAGAAGAATCTCCTGGATTACACCATGTTCCTAGTGGGTAATCTGTATCTACAGCAAAATACGCCCCATCATTCACTTTATCTCTATATATTAAAATCTGCGTTAAAAGAACCCATTGACCTCCTTCCATTGCTCCTTTTGCACAGTTCATGGGATTTGCTCCGGGACCACTTGCTCCATCAAATGAAAGTAACATTTTTCCATC
>JAHLWH010000232.1 GCA_019058015.1 Promethearchaeota archaeon
AAAGAAGCGGTTGAATTTATGAATAAAGCTAATAAATCATTATTAGAAGCATTTAAAATGGTATAATATTGTAAAAATATTTAGCATTAATGTCTATAATATAAATGGTTTAAGATTCTTTAAGATAGAGATAAAATATTTATTAAGATTAAACAATTTATAATAATAGCATTGGAATAGGAAAATATTAAAAAAAAGTGCCTCAGTTGCTTAGCCTGGTAGAGCGTTGCCTTGGTATCAAATCCGTAGGTTTAAACAGAAAGGCAAAGGTCGCGGGTCCGACTCCCGCCTGAGGCTCAATATTCGAAGGAAGTCGGTGTGGCTAAGCTTGGTTAGTAAAGCGCTAAAAAGCGTTAGCGCCAACAAGCGCCAGACTCATAATCTCTTATAAAGAATTGGGTCAGAAAATAAGACATCTGGAGATCGCGGGCTCGAATCCCGCCACCGACACTTTTTTTATAATATTCTACATATCCTCAAACATTAACTTTTAATAATCTGTAATCAATATTTTTTGATATGGATAATCTAAATAAAATCTCCTTTTTGGATTCTATTTCCAGTTCCCAAATGGCTTCAGAGGATAATAATTCTGAATGGTTGGGTATTCCCAAGAATTTATTAATGGAATGTGCAGGTTATTCATTCACTCAAAAGATTATTGAACATTATAATTTGAAGCCATATCAACGAGTTGTTATATTTTCTGGTCTTGGTAATAATGGTGGTGATAGTTTTGTTATTGCCCGTCATTTATCGAGTATGAAAATTTATATCGATTTAATTTTAGTGGGATTACCTGAGAAAATAAGAACAGAGGAATCGCGATTAAATTGGAATATTATTCAAAATTTAAGTTTAGCTATTCAAATTAGAATTATAAAAGATTCTTCTGAATTTAAAAAGCTTCAAGTAGAATTAAAAAAAATTAAAATTGACTTAATAATTGATGGACTGCTAGGAACTGGCATTAAAGGAAAGATACGAGAACCAATATCTTCTGCTATTGATCTAATTAATGATTTTCAATCTCAAGGGAAAAATATAGCCTCTATTGACGTTCCCTCTGGAATGAATCCAGATACTGGAAATATTTTAGATAAAGCGGGTAAAGCTGATTTTGTTGTGACCTTCCATAAATTAAAAAAAGGGCTGAATGAAAACACAGAATATATAAAAAAAGTTGAAGTAAGTCCAATTGGAATACCGCTTGAGGCAAATCTTTTCGTTGGTAAGGGCGACTTGATACCAACAGTTAAAATTCACCCCGAATCTTCGCATAAAGGTGAAAACGGAAAAGTATTAGTAATTGGAGGGAGTAAAGAATATTCTGGGGCACCCGCATTAGCATCTTTAGCAGCAATTAAAATGGGAGTTGATTTAGTAAGAACTTTTGTACCAAGTTCAATTTCTGAAATTGTAAAAAAATATTCCCCTAATTTGATCGTAAATTACGGGACTGGAGATTATATTTCTATTGAACATTTATCTTCTCTAAAAGAATTGATTGAATGGGCTGATGTAATTTTATTAGGACCAGGAATGGGAATTAATGATATTACTCAAGAAGCGGTTTTAAAAATATTAACATTTTTAGCCGATATAAATAAATCTTGTGTTATTGATGCAGATGCATTAAAATTAATTAAAAATAACCTTGAATTAATACAACGTTCTAATATAGTATTAACACCGCATGAAGGAGAATTAAAAATAATGACTGGAATATCTCTACCACCTATGAAAAATCTTATTGAAAGGTTAGAGAGTGTTTTAAGAATTGCGGAAAGATATAAAGCGACATTTTTAGTTAAAGGGAAGTTTGATTTTATATCTAACGGTATTGATAGAAAAATCAATCGAACAGGATGCTCCCAAATGACTGTAGGTGGAACGGGTGATGTCCTTGCAGGGATATGTGCCGCATTCTTGTCTATGGAAAATAAAGCTTTCGAATCAGCATGTTCAGCAGCTTTTATAAATGGTTTATCTGGTGAATTATGTTTAGAGGAAATTGGTAATTATTTCAATTCCCTCAATTTGATAAATAAAATTCCACTAACTTTAAAAAAAATATTATAAAATTCATTAAATCTCCAATCTTTTTGGTACATAAAATTTTATATATTTCTAAATTATTATAATAAATAGTAAAGAATAAAAAAATAATCATTATAAGAATAGCAAGGAATAGGGTTAAAATGGTTCAAGTCTTCAAAATTTTAGATACTGGGGAAACTCAAGAAATAAAAGATACTGGGATGCCAATTAAAGATATCCTAGACATTTCTGAAGTATATATTATAATCAGCGAACATCGCGATAAAACAATTTGGTTATGGAAAGGTGCAAAATCATCGGTTAGAAGAAAATTTATAGGAGCCCAGAAGTCGCAGGATATTCGAGGGCAGGTCGGAATGCAATATTCAGTGTTTCCTGTAGACCAAGGCGAGGAAAAACCAGATTTTATAAAAGCTATTGGCGGCAATCCTAGTGAAGGATTTGCGAGAGAAATTAAAGATGATAGTGATGGAATAGAGACTCATCCATTAAGGCAAAAACAAATTTTTGAACCACCAAGAGCAGCGGAAGGGATGAAAATAGGACTATCACCTCAGGCTCAAGCTGGAATAGGCCCTTTATATACTGGAGAGGAATCAATGTCTAAATATTTAACACCGACTACTGTTGATTTTAAATCGGTGATGCAAAAATTAGAAGAAATTGCTACTCCGGAAGGTTTCGAAAGAGAAATGATAATTATTGGCTCTCAAACCTTTGCAGTTATCGAAAAAGTTCAAACATTTTTGGGTAAAAAACAGGTCGAGAAAGTTATTGAGCGTATTAGTTCAATCCCTGAAGGTGTTTTTTTCGCTGAAGGTTATACGCCTCGGATTTTATCAGAAAATGGAAAAGTATTGGCCATAGAATTTTTAAAAAAATCAAATAGTAATGAAAGTAGTAGTCCTAATAAAAAGAATATCTTGAAAAATCAAATAAAACAACAATTAGGTTCATCTTAATAACAAGAATTAAAATAAAAGATATTTACAAAAAAATATTGAATCATTTTAATTATATTTCATAAAATTTATTAAATTTCAAAATAAAATCTAATAATGAGCGATTTAACACCACAAGAAGCTCAGAATTTATCCGAGTTCTTAGGAAATATCACTGAACATACTGATTTGGAAGCATTGGCGTTAGTTACACGAGAAGGTTTAAGACTTGCTTTTTCTTGCGTTCCAGGCTATAATATCAATCCGGATTTATTTTCCTCAATGAGTGCTGTGGTTATGAAAAGCGGTGAAGATGCTATTCAATCACTTGAATATAATGATCTTCTTGAAGTAATTCTTCGAGGCGATAATGCCTTCATAATTTTAAGCAACGCTGGACGATTCTTCCTAATGGGTGCATCTCGAGAAATAAAAGATTTGGGAAAAATTGTCTCTGTTTTTAGATATTATGCTAAAGAAATCTCTAAAAGGTATCCAAAATTATCTTAAAATTACCTAATTCTTTAATTATTTAAGGAAAATAATGTAATTTTGCGTTAAGCAGATTTATTTAATTTTATTACTTTTTTTAAAATACACAAGACATATATTTTAAAATTTTATTAATAATGAGTAGAAGTCCGTTTAAAATTTTTTAATGATTAAAAATAAATTATAAATAATAATTCTAACATTTTATACTAATGAATATTTATTATGTTCTCAAAGGAATAAAATAATGAGTAATATTATAAAGGGTTAATCATGTCTAAAGAACCATTAATGTTATTTGTTGAGGTTTTTGATTCAGATTCTGGAAAAGTAATAATTTCTAATGAGAATCTTGAAAAATTAAGTGTTAAGAATGGAGATATTGTTGAAGTTATAGATACGGATACAAATAAAACTATATCAGCATTTATTGAGGGCTCTACAGAGGTTCTTGAATTTGCTGGTAAATTCTCTAAATTGATATGTGATAAATTGGGTTTTAAAGGAGTAGAATTAGGTATTCAAGTAAAATCTGATATTACCACATCTCTTGAGCTCACTCCATCTGGAAAAATTCCAGTTCAAGAAGCTCCACATGCTGAAATAAAACCCCCAAAAATTGAATTCGATATTGAACAGCAGCAAATAACAAAACCTCAAACACCCACTTATGCACCTCCAAAGCCACAAGCACCAACTCCTAGAATTACTCCCCCACCTTCCCCACCTGGATTAACTCCAACCCCTCCACCGCCTTCACATCCATCACCAACCTATGCACCTCCAAAGCCGCAAATGCCAACACCTGGATTAACGCCCACACCACAACCACCTCAACTAGATCAATCAGGAATCCAACCAAGTGGATTACCCGAAACTGAAGTAACTCCCATGTACCCTAATCAAATTGATGTATATACTCTGCAGACTCAAAAAAGTGGAATAATTTTAACACCAAAAATAATCGATGGTATGGAAGGAAGGATTCAACTAAGTGAAAATAATCTTAGAAAACTAGGATTAGGTGTAGGAATGTTAATTGCATGGGAAGATCCTTTAACACGATCTATAAGTTCAGCAAGAATTTCTATGGGTCTTAATGTTCCAGAAAATCAAATCATAATGGATCAAAATACAAAAGAAGATAGTAATATCCTCTCTGATCAAGTTGTAGTGTATTCTACTGAACCACCCATTCAGAAAATGGAGCAAATTTCCCTAGAAGTTAATTCAAAACCTGAACTTAATGGATTTTGTCAAGTCAGCCCTAGGATAATGCATTCACTATCTATGCAACCTGGTGTTATCATTGCTTTTGAAGACGAATTAACTGGTGCTATTGGAGCCGCAAAAGTTCAAATTGATGAAAGAATGCCTTCCAATCAAATTATTATTGATAGTGAGATATTAGAAGCATCCGGAATCGGTAGTTATGAAGTTATTGTAAGGAAAAACCCAAGGCAAATTATAAATCTACAATCAATAAATTTAGGTATAAGCCCAATTAAAGGAGAAAATATGTGGGAACTTGTAAGTACAATACGTCAAAACGTTGAAGCTTTAAAAAATTGGCTTATGAATTATATAATATTTAAAGGAATTAAATTACGATGGAATACAGCTAATATTGCATGTTCTGTAATTGATTGTATACCTGATTTAACGGGAGATATTTTTGCACAAATAACTCCAAATACTACACTAAGCTTGAGTCCAACGGGACTTATTCCGTTTAATGCTATATTAATTATTGACATTAGTAGAAGTATGATGGCGCGTGATGTGGAAATTAGAAATATTGCTCCTGCAATCGAAGGAATTAAGGCAGCTATGTATTCCCCCGAAATTCAAGAATTTCTGAAGAAATTTAAGGAAGGGATTTCAGTTCCACGTCGAATAGCAGCCGCTTTTGCAGCAGTTCTATTCTTAAGTGAGAAAGTTGGAAGAGGATTTGGAGAAAAAGTGAGTGTTATACGTTTTGCAGATGAATCTCAGGTATTACCCTTCCAAGGAGGGTTATATATGGACTCTGCCAGCGGAGAAAAGGGAATTCTTGAAGATTGCGCTCGAATGATTGTTGATAGAATTGGGAATGCTTATGGTCAAGCAACAAATATGGGTGCCGCTATGCTTGCAGGAAGGGAAGTTCTATATACTTTTGAACAAATAAATCCTGATCAGCCAACAATGATTGTACTTTTAACTGATGGTGTCCCTACCGATGTAGATAATTTTCTTGAATCTATTAAACAATTCAGTGAAAATCCAAACGTTGTAATATATATCGTAGGATTGGGTAATCCTGATGATAAACTAATGAATAGAGCTGCATCATTATGCGGCGGGGAGTATTTTAAACCGAATGATGCCGGAGAATTATTAATCTGGTACTCAAAAAGGGCAAGAGATCTAACGGTAAAACTTAAAGCTCACAAATAGTAGATATAAATGAAATAACCATAATTAAGAAAATTTTAATTTTTTTCATTAATTCTTATGATTTTACTTAAGTAATGGCATTCTTCTACTCTACTTATATTTAAAAAGGATCTATTAAGAATTTCGATAGATATATTTTAATATTTAAATGAAAATTTCCTAAAATTTTTAGACTTTTACTTTTCCTGCTTGTTCAATTACTTTGGTTGGTGATTGTTGAATCATTAAATCTTCATACATATTGTTTTCTTTTAATTGAAGGCTAATTATATCTTCAGTAACTCCCATAGTACGAAGCATTTGGTAACCATTTCTTATTACTGCTTTAATGAATCGTGGGATTTGTGGAAGCATCCAATTGAATTTGGAAAAGGGATTACAATAACGTTTTGCTATCATTTTGAGCCAATCTCTGCCCATATAATAATCAGCATAAGCTTCTGCCACTAACCCATACATCTCGTGATTGCTTAATTGTTCTGTTCTCATCATAGAATGGAAAAGATCATAGTACTTATAGTTATTAGTTGTAATCATATTTTTACTCTTCATCTCGTCGTAAAAGGGAGTGCCAGGAAAGGCGGTAATTGGTGTAAATTGTACAAAAGTCAAATTAAGCGATTTTGTGAATGAAATATTTTGACGGACCATTTTTTTGGTTTCACCTGGATAACCAATTATAACGCCTCCAAAAATAGAAATGCCATGATCTTGCAGCATTTTAACAACTTTTATTATCTTAACAGGTGTAGTATTTATTTTACCCATAGCATCAAGGCTTTGTTGATGAACAGATTCAATGCCAAGAAATACTTGTCTCATACCTGCCTTTTGCATAAGATCAACTAACCATGGATTTCGGTAAAGTGTATCGACTCTTGATTGGCAGCTAAAATAAAAATTATTTGGAAGCCCCGTCTGGATAATAGTATCCAAAATTTTTTTGGTACGTTTAGCTTTAATAGTAAAATTATCTTCACAGAAAAAAATAAAATTATGACCCAAATTCACATCATAAATTTCTTGCATGATTCTTTTTAGGCTTTTAGTTCGATACGAGATATGGTGGATGGGATCTTTCCACATTTTAATGATACAACAAAATTTACACGAGTGGGGGCATCCTCTTGATGTTTCAAGTTGAGCCACTCTTGTACCTAAATAAATATACTTTTTCCATTTTAATAAATCTCTTCTGGGCATAGGAAAATTATCTAAGTTCGTTTCTAATCTGCGATCCTTATTATGAATAACTTTCCCATTATTATTTTTATAGGAAACACCATCTATTTCTTTTAATGCTACGTGATTTGGGTTTCCATCAATATAATCAATTATTTCTTTAAAAGTATGCTCACCTTCACCCCGAATTGCATAGTCAACGGATTGATGTTTAGCTACATAATCCGGATCGAGTGTTGGATGATATCCGCCAATAATTGTTGAACAACCCTGTTCTTTGGCCATTTGTGCAACCTCAAACGCGTGATCTATTTGGGGTGTCATACTTGTAATCGCAACAACATCATGACGGTTTAATTCACGCCGAAACCTTTTTTCTTTAAATTTATCAATTTTGAAATCAAATAATTTTGCGTCATGTTCAGGTACCATAGCAGCGATTGAAATAAGACTCAGTGGGGCCCCTTTAATAATCGCATCAAGCCCAGACTCAAGTCGAGCTGGATTAACATATAAGATTTTCATACTACTCAAAATATTATTTATTTGTTAAATCTACATAAAAATCAATTTACTTAGAACATATTAGTTAAAAAAAGTATTTAAACTTGTCTGTTCTACATACCTATAGAAATAAAAATTAGAAAAAAAGGAAAAGAAAAGGTTTGTAAAGTTCTATTCTCTAAATTTCAACGTCATACTCTAATTGGTCGATAATTTCTATTAGATCTAAGATTTCAAACCCCATGTTAAATATTTCATTTGCATCACTTAAATTTGTTCTACAAAATGGACATGTTGAAGATACAATTGATGCCCCAGTTTCTTTTGCTTCTTCTAATCTTTCCTGTGATATTTCAACAGACCAATCTGGGTATCCAATTTTAACACCTCCTCCAGCACCACAACACCATGCGTGATTCCGATTTCGCCTCATTTCTACAAAATTAATTCCAGGAATCTGTTTATATACATCTCTTGGGATTTCATATATGCCAGAATGTCTGCCTAAATGACATGGATCGTGATAGGTCACAGTTTTATTGTAGTTTGATTTGAATTTTAATTTTCCTTTATCTAATAATTCCTTAAGCAGTTCAGCAGTATGATATAGTTCAAAATCATAATTAACACCAAATTTTTCAAAATCATTCTTTAATGTTCGATAACACCCAGCACAGGAAGTAATTACCCTGAATGCACCCGCTTCTTTTATCTTTTCTATATTATAATTCATAAATTCTTTTGAAATCGAAATTTGACCCGTTCTTATCATGGGAGATGTACAACAATGTTCATCGATTAGTGTAAAATCAATATTTGCCCTTTTGAGAAAGTTTAATGTTGCATCTCTTAAGGATTGTTGGCGATAATTTGAAGTGCATCCAATATAATATACCCATTCTGCTTTATCGGGTAAATCATATTTTTTCTTTAGCTCTTCATTATCAGAATTTGGTTCATCATAAGGATTAAATTTTTTAATAGCTCGCTCAATTAGTTTTTCTTGGTTTTGGGCTGGACCGATATGTTTAACTGCTAACTCTCTCAAGGCTTCTATCATATTAACAATATAATCTGCATGTGGTGCTTGACATGCATCCATGCAAGCTCCACAAGTAGGGCATGCAAAAATGGCATCCTTTAAATCATCGCTCCATTCTAAATCTCCATTTAATACTCCACGTATAGTTCTTATCTTTCCAGATGCCCAAAACGATTCAAACAGGAATTTTTCACCAGAAGGACATGATGGTTCAAAAGTCTTATATCCATACTTACAAGTGCTACACTTGATACATCTTTCAAAAGCCATCTCTAAATATTCTTTTCCCATTAAACTATTATCTATTTCCACCATTTATGTATTCCACCTTCCAGGATTAAGAATTGCATTGGGGTCCATCATTTTTTTTACCTTCTCAAACAATTTTAGCCATCCAGGATTAATTTTTTTACGCATCTTTTCCGTCATCCAGGCAGGCGTTTTATAAGGGATACAACCCAATTCTAAACAAGTATCAATGATTTCTTCTAATAACTTATGAATTCTTTCCTCATCTTTAAATTTATCAAAGCGTATTATTGGTCTAAATATGCAATAATGTGAATATTTCATACTTTTCATGTAAAGGTACAATGGAACATTATATTTTTTAAAAAGTTTATCTACTTTTTGTGATAATTCTTCTATTTTATGAGAGGGAGCATAACTACCAAACCATGTTAAACCAGAATATTCAAATAAAGATAAAACCATTGATGGTAAATCAACTAAACTACGAAGTCTTAAGTTAAATAATTTTACAAATTCATCAAAATCTATTGAATATATTCTAATACCCTGTTGTTTAATTTTCTCAATTATGTTTAAATATATCTCCTTTTTTGCTTTATATTGATTCTCTGTATGAGCTGTTATTGTGGAAATCGACATCATTCTTGGCTCGCCCGGAAATGTTTTAGGTTCCGGAATTCCACAGCACATTTTGACTATTTCAATGCTTCCAAGGGCAATATCATCAATAACCTCCGTCCTTCCAATTTCTCTACAAATTTCTCCTACATCCTTTAAGTTAAAAATTATTAATGCTTCAAATTTTCGAATTGGTTTCTTTGGCCATAACTGAACTGCACATTTTGTTATTAATCCGGTCATCCCTTGCCAATTAACAAATAATCCCATTAAATCGGGCATTGGATAACGACTCCACCAACTATCAGGGTCAGCTTCTTCCTTCCCATAAAAACATGAACCTATCCTTGCGATATCTCCATCAACTGTAATAACTTCTAAACCGTTAATAGAATCCCCCATTGATCCAATTTTACATGACATATTATTCATTCCGCTTAACATAGCATTTCCTACTACACCTGCATAGGGGGGTGCAAATGGATAATTATATCTAAGGTGGGGGAAGTTTTCATCTAAATGCTTTTTTAATTGTCCAAATGTCACTCCAGGTTCTAGTAAAGCATACATCATATTTTCATTTATATGTAAAATTTTATTCATTTTTTTACCGAAATCTACGATAATTCCTCCCCGTTCCGGTATTGTGAGGCCTCCAACATTATTTCCAGAGATATAGGGAACGATAGGGATTACATTTTGATTACAATATTTAACTAATTCTACTAATTGTTCTTTATTTTCTGGGATTACAACAAAATCCGGCATATTTGGAGCGCATTCGGTCATATCATAAGAATAAGGATATAAATCAACACTTTTACTTGATACATTCTCCTTTCCAAAAATTTCAACTAATTTTTGATAAACTTCTTCTTTATTGACTTTTTCAAAAATATTTGTTTCTTTAGTGATTGTCATAAATTTTACCTCTTACCTGGTTTTCTTATTCAATTCAAAATAATTGGTATTAGGTTCCGCTGCGACCATTTGCATAGAAACCATAAAAATATTGTAAAATTTAACCAAATTTGTACTATCGTTTCCTAATCCTTCCATCTCCATTAAACCATTTTCCATACCAAAAATTGGATTTTCCCTACCGTAAGCGAAATCCAACATTGTTTGCAAGTTAAGCTTTACTTTCATATCAGCCTTATCGGATTTTCCCATCTCGAACTTTATCTCATTACCCTCAAAAATAACAGTTAATGGATAAAATGGTTCTATATGAATAACAACTTTCTTATTCCAGTTAGAGACAAGTTTAATGAATTCTTCTTCATTTTTTCTATAATTAAAAATGTTATACAAGGATATCGAAATTAAATCCTCGGGTTTTTGTATTGAAATCATCTTTTAATCACTTTAATTTTAGTAAACATTATTTATGTTATTATTTGATATTAGCTATAATTAATTTATATTTTTATAAAGTATTCAGAAAGTGATATAAAAATAGAACATTTGCAAGATCTAAGGAAAATAATTGAAGCTTTTGTGAATAATAATGAAAATTTTAAAATTTATGATGCTCCCCAAAATCTATTAGAATATTTGATAAGTGTGGGATTAGGTGTTAAACTGGACTCATTTAAAGAAATTATTTTGGAAGAGGAAACTCAGATTGAATTGGGTGGTATTAAAAACTATTCAACTTCCGTAATTTATCCAATATCAGATAAAAACTGTATTCATGACGGTAATATTATTTTAATTGGCCCTGAGATACAGGAGATTCAAGAAAACAATATAGATTTTGGTCAAATTATAATTATTGCAGGAGAAAATATATCAGAATCTCACTACACTGACTTCCAGAGATTGCAGTTTATTTCTGATAGTATTGAGGGGTTCATGATTCGCTCAATTCCTCGAAGATTTTGGTGTAGAATAAGTAAAGATGCAATTAAGAAAGGTTTTTCATTTAATTTATTGGGAAATTCAATTATATATCTATTCAAAAAACAATTTCCGGAGTTAATAGAAGCTGTAGAAATAATTTTTATAAGCGCTAATGAGCAAAATATCAAAAAATTTCAAGAAGTTATTTCAAAAATTAGAGAAATATATAAAAGAAATTGGGCTAAAAAAATTGAAGAATGGAAAGAACGTGTAGATTGTAATTATGATTGGATCTGTGATGTGTGTCCTTATAACGAAACATGTTATAATATTTCAGATATATATGTGCTAAGAAAAAATATTGAATTCGACTAATTAAAAAAATTATTATGAGCCAAAAAAAGCCTTATATTATAGCAGTTATAGGAAAGGGTGGTTCAGGAAAATCAGTATTTTGCGCCATCTCAATAATGATAATTGCTAATATGAAAAGATTTAAATTATTTGCGGTTGATGCAGACCCAACTCATTCTCATTTATCTGATCTTCTTGATGTGAAAATTGATAAAAGTTTAGAAGCAATCAGGAAGGAAATTATTAAAACTGCAGCACAAGGAAGGGAATCTGGAAAAATAAAATTGGCAGAAGACATAGATTATTTAGTTTATAATGCAATCGTTGAAAATAAAGATTTCTCCTTATTAGCTGTAGGACTTCCCGAAGGTCCTGGATGTTTTTGTCCAGCAAATAGTTTACTGAAAAAAGTAATATCTTCAATATCTTTGGATTTTGATATAGTTCTAATTGATTGTGAAGCCGGTTTGGAGCAAATAAGTAGAGAAGTAATCAGCAATGTAGATACAATAATCATAATATCAGACATTTCAGTTAGGAGTATAGAAACAGCTAAAACCCTACTTCAAAACTCTAAAAAATTTACAAAATATAAACATATCGGTATTGTCGTTAATAGAGTTCGAGGAGATATATCTTATCTAAGAAAAAAAATTAATGATATGAATATACCAATTTTTGGAGAAATCCCTGAAGATGATAATGTTATAAAATTAGATATTGAAGGTAAATCAATGAGAAATTTATCCTTTGATACATCAATATATAAAAGTATTGAAAAAATTATACAGAAAGTTTTAGATTTCATGTATCATTAAAAGATTTAAAGATATAATTAAAAAAAAAATTATAAGATATATTTTAAACACTTACATGTTTTTCTAATTTTTCTTTATGTAATTTATCAGATTCCAATTTTATCTGCTCATATTTTTCCTTAGTAATTGGAAATCGACTCATTGATACGATTCCAATGCATAAGGCAATCGCAGGGAATATAAACATCAAACTTCGAAGTCCAAATTCAACAATGTTTAAGTCCACATCCTCAGTAAAAACTTTCCAACCAACACTAGTAAAAACTATACTAATTGTAAGAAATATTAAAATTGTTGATAATTTTGTTATCAAGGCATTTATTCCGTAATAACCCCCTTCTCGTCTTATTCCCGTAGTTAATTCATCCTCATCAATGACCGTAGCTAAAACGAGATCTACATATAATAAATCTCCTGCAAGACCTATTCCAACAATAAAAAACGCTATAAAGGCAGTAATAACATCAGAAATGAACATGAATGGAAGAAGTGTGATAATAAACGTAGCCATTGACATCATTAGACCTTTTTTTACTCCAACCTTAACAACTACCCAACGCCAAAAAAATATAAATATCGCTGCAGAAATAAATGTTACTCCCAATAAAAGACCTAATATTGTTGAATTTGTTTCCTTCAATACAAATTCACCGTAGAGTGGAACAATGGTAGGAAGCATTCCTATAACATACCAATGTCCAAGATTTGCAATAATAAAAGTTCTAAATCCTTTGTTCTTTATTGAAACTTTTAAAGATTTCAATAATGAGGGAGCTGTTTTATAATCCTCAGAAAATTCAGCTCTTTCCCGTATACCAAATTTTATTAAGAAAATTGCGCCTATTGCTATGCAAATGCACATAAATATCCCTGCATAACTGTATTCGGTCAAATAAACAGGATTTGCTAATTCAGGAATGAAAAATGTTGGCATTATAAAAGCAAATATTAGACCAATAACCGTAAAAATCTGCTTAATAGTATTAGCTTTTGCTCTATCACTTAATTTTAAGAACATCTCAGGAAATAAAGATGCATAGTTTAAATCAAACATCGTATAGAAGAATTCCCATATGATTATTATAACTAAAAAATATGTGAATTTTGTAATATCAGTTGTAAGAACCGGAGTCCACAATAAAATCATTATTAGACATAACGGGATAATGGCAGCAATAATATACGGTTTTCTTCTACCCCATTTTGTTCTCGTGCGATCAGATAATGCACCCAATAGAGGATCATTAAATGCATTCCAAACAGACCAAATAATAAAACCAACCGTAATATAAATTACATCTAATCCAACTACAGCATAGTAAAATGTAAAAATTAAGAAGGTAAACATTTGGGAGGCAATTGTATCCGAGAATTGACCTACTCCATAGGCTGCTGCATTTCTTATCGAAAATTGTTCTTCAATCTTTCTACTTTCTTTACTCATTTTTATTCATTTATTTTAGATTTGAATTTAATTTATTGAATAAATTTTCATCAACAAATTATAAAATGTTTTAGTTTGGGAAATTTAATTTACAGTTAAATAGTTCTTCTAAATATTTAAAAGTATCAGCAAACCGTTCAATTCTTCATTTTTTTAATGTGGTAATTGGGCGGCTTTGTAATATGTATATTTTATCATTTTCTATTGCCCATTCAATATCTTGAGGTAAATTGAATGCATTTTCAATTTTTAATCCTAAATTATGAAGTTGGCGAAGTTGTTTTTCGTTTATAGAGCAGACTGTCCTGGATTTGGAGTCTGTTTCTATCAAAATGGTATATGATCCTTTAGGATTTTTAATCGACTTTTTCTCTTTTTTACCGATAATCCTCTTTATAATTTCGAATTGATTTTTTTTAATTATAATAGTATCTGGGATTATTAAATCATCCGCAATAGTATTACCAAGCCCCCATGTGGAATTTATCAACATTTGGTTCGAATCATTATTTATTACATTAGATGTAAAAAAAACTCCTGATATTTGTGAATTAACCATTTGTTGAACAATAACAGCCATATAAATATCAGACAATGAAATATTTAATCCTTTTTTCCACATTTGAAGGAAGTAAAGCATTGATCGAGGTGAAAATAATGATAACCAGCAATTTTTTAAAGATGCTATAATATCATGAATATTAATGTTACATAAATAGGTATCAGCTTGTCCAGCAAAGGAGAATTTTTTGGAATCTTCGATTGTTGCTGAAGATCTAACTGCGAAAGAAATTTTACTCCCAATTTTTTTTTTAATTTTATCAAATGCTACTCTGATTTCATCGATTATTATTTTAGGAATTTTTGATTTCAGTATTAAATCTCTGATTTTTATTGAGTCTTGTAGAATTTCTTTTAAATGAAAACGTTTTGATAATAATTTCATCAATTTATCGCTGTATTCAGATTCTTCAAGGAATTTTCTATAAGATTTTGTATTGATAATGAATCCGGGAGGGACTATTACTCCTATTTCGATTAATTTGATTAAATTGGATCCTTTACCTCCCAATAAATCAGTATTAGGTGTTACTTCTGAAAAAAATACAACGTATTCCGAAAGTTTCATAGATATTCTTTGAAATTGTAATTAATAAAATATATTTAATTAAATATTAAAAATTTTTATCATTTTAAAATAACTCCTTTATTATTTTTATTTAATTTAATAAAAATAGCAAATACTACTTTCCTAATTTGTTAATTTTTTAATTTTTAAGATATCATAAAGCATATTTTTATTTGAATCTTTTAAAAAATAAAGTTTTATTAAAGATTAAGAAAAATAATAAAATAATATTCATTCAAAATAATATTTTCAATATAGTTGATTTAGATGAAAAAAATTGGGGAGGGATTATCTTGTTCATCCAATTCAGAAGTTACAGGAGAATTGGTGTATATTCAATCCGTTCAGGACGTTATAAATTTATTTGATGATGCCAATGGGAAAATATGCATAGTTGAGGATTCTGGTACTACTACTCTTGGTCCAATTTTATCAGAATTAGCCGGTGTATTGTGTCCAATAGGTTCTGTAGGCTCACATCTTGCAATAGTTTCAAGAGAATTCGAAATACCTTGCATAATGAGTGTAGAATTTTTATTAGAAGATTTATCATCACTGAATAGAAAAAAGGGAAAAATTATTACAGAAAGTGAAGCTAAGGGAATTATCTATTTACTTGAGTGATTTTTAATTTAAATCTAAAAATATTATTTTTAGAAAATGAGTTAATGTAGTTAAGATCAAAAAATAAGAAGATTATAATGAGTGATTTATATGTTAGGTGATATTAGCGATGATGAAGCCAATGAACTAATCGCATTGTTTTCTAATAGTGTTATAGAAAATTTTCTTAATCGAGGGATGGTAGAAAGTAAAGTATTTCCTGTAACGCATTACATTCACGTCGCCTGTTATATTTTATATGATCAATCTTATCAATATAATATTTTAAAAAAAGTTGCAAGTAAGATATCTCCAGAGGACATCGCCAGAAGATCTAAATCCTTAGGCTCACGATTAAACCAGTTGTCTTTTTATTCTATATGCATGTTGTATTTACACGGTCGGGCTCAAGTTATTCATGATAATCTCACTAAAAAAAAGGTTGGCGAAACTAATATCGTTGTTGCGCCTGAAACGAAGAAAAAAGAAACAAAATTCATTCTTGACTTTTGGAAAAGATTGAGTCCCAATTATCTCAATGATGGGCAGCTAACGGTGAAAAATAAAAAAATTAGATGCCTTTCCGATGATTATATTAAAAAATTAAAAGATGATATGATCCCTATCAATAATAAAGAGATAACTAAGCGATTAAAACAAACAATCGCCCATTTGACCATCTATAGTTTCCTTTCTCAAGCCGAGTGCCGATTGAGCATTTCTGAACAGGGACCATATTATTTTGAAGGCAACACTGAACCTTTAATATTCAAGGAATTCCTGGATCTGCCTACTGGTGATGAAATATTTGGAATAGATATGTCTGGAAATATGCCATATAAAATCACCAAGATCGCACCAATTCCAAATGTAATATTTGGAATGACGCTGAAAGATATGAAAAAAATCGAATTTAACGATTGGAGCACATTATTTGCCGATCCAGCTGAGTTTTCTTCAAACATAACATCAATAGGGATTTGGACAAGAGAATTAATGCATGAAAAAGATCTTAGGTATCCTGAAAATTTAGGTGATTTAAAACCCCTATCGCTTGATATCTTAGAGGAACTGTCTGAATTTGCAAAAAATGCCACGAAGGAATTATATATTGACATATCGAAATGGAGTTTTACTAAAAAATTGCTCTTCGGTACAAACCTTTATGCTAATTTAGTATCGGCTTTATGTACCCGTTATGCAGGATTAGAAGATGATTTTAACTGGACTTGGGCTTTTGATATTGCCGCAAATAAACCACTTAAGACTGACTCAATAGATGAAAAAAGAATAAAGTTTTACATTGAAAAATTAGGCAAAAAAATAAAGACCAACCTAGATGAAAAAGAAGTAAAGAAATTGCATATTACAGCTTTAGAAAAATACCAAGGTGTACATCCTTTCCTTACACGAATATTTAGGCGTAGAAAACTCCAACAAATAGACCCGTTATATTATTATTTACAAGATGAATAGTCAATTGTAGATTTAATAAAAAAAGTAAAATATATTCATAAAATAATAAATTGATATTACTTTTAAATAATATTTTTAGTTGATTTAAATGAAAAAAATTGAGGAAGGCGCTTCTTGTTCGTCCAATTCAGAAGTTTTAGGAGAATTTGTGTATATCCAATCCGTTGAAGACGTAATAAATTTATTTGATGATGCTAACGGGAAAATATGTATCGTAGATGATTCGGGTACTAATACTCTTGGTCCAATTTTATCAGATTTAGCAGGAGTATTGTGTCCACTCGGTTCTGCGGGCTCACATCTAGCTATAGTTTCAAGAGAATTCGAAATACCTTGTATAATGAGTGTAAACTTTTTAATAGACGATTTGTCATCACTAAATAAGAAAAAGGGAAAAAAAGTTACGGAAAGTGAAGCCAAGGGTATTATTTATTTACTTGAGTAATTAACAAAATTATTTTCAATTTAAATCTAAAATTATAAGGAGTTGTTTATATGCTAGGTGATATTAGCGACGAAGAAGCAAATGAACTAATCGCGTTGATTTCTAAGAGCGTTGTAGAAAATATTCTAAAGCGAGGAATGGTTGAAAGTAAAATATTTTCAGTATCGCATTACCTTGCCGTTGCTTGTTATGTTTTATACGATCAATCTTATCAATATAATATCTTAAAAGAAGTTGCAAGTAAGATATCGCCTGAGGACATCGCCAGAAGATCGAAATCCTTAGGTCCAGGATTAAACCAATTGGCTTTTTATTCTACATGTATGTTGTATTTGCATGGTCGAGCTCAAGTTATTCATGATAACCTCAGTAAAAAAAAAGCTGGCGAAACTAATATCGTTGTTGAGCCCGAAACGAAGAAAAAAGAAACAAAATTCATTCTTGACTTTTGGAAAAGATTGAGTCCCAATTATCTCAATGATGAGACATATATATTGAAAAATAAAAAAATTACGTGCCTTTCCGACGATTATATTGAAAAATTAAAAGATAATATGATCCCTATAAATAATAATAAAGAGATAACCAAGCGTTTAAAGCAAACCATCGCCCATTTAACCATCTATAGTTTCCTTTCCCGAGCCGAGTGTAGAATGAGCATATCTGAGCATGGACCATATTATTTTGAAGACAACACTGAACCTTTAATATTCAAAGAATTCCTAGAACTACATACTGGGGATGTAATGTTTGAAATAGATATGACTGGAAATATGCCATATAAAATCACCAAGATTGCGCCGTTTTCAAATGTGATATTTGGAATGACGCTGAAAGATATGAACAAAATCGAGTTTAATGATTGGAGCACTTTATTTGCCGATCCAACCGATTTTTCTTCAAACATAACATCAATAGGGATTTGGACAAGAGAATTATCGCACCCAAAAGATCTTAGATATCCTGATAATATAGGTAAATTAAAACCCCTCTCGCTTAATATCTTAGAGGAACTGTCGAAATTTGCAAAAAGTGCCACGAAAGAATTATATATTGATATATCGAAATGGAACTTTACTAAAAAATTGCTTTTTGGGAGTCACGTTTATGTTAATAGCCTCTTAAGTGTGTGTGCCCAATACGCAGGTATAGAAGATAACTTTAACTGGACTTGGCCTTTTGACTATGCCTCGGGTAAACCACTTAAAACTGACTTAATAGACAAAGAAAAAATAAAGTTCTATATTGATAAATTAGGGAAAAAAATAAAGACTAGCCAAGATGAAAAAGAAGCAGAAAAATTGCAAATTACAGCTTTAGAAAAATACGAAGGAGTACATCCATTTATGACGCGAATCTTTAGGAGTAGAAGAGCCCAAAAATTAGACCCATTTTATTATAAATTACAAGATGAATAGTCAATTGTAGATTTAATAATAATAAAAAGTAAAATAAAATAGTTCAAACTTCGGTTCTTAGTGTTAATCCCGCGTTGTGGATAAATACTCCGAAATACCATCACCTTCTTTACCATCACAAGTGAATACCGCTACTTGCTCGTAAATTTCAGTTAATCCTTTCTCGGATGGAAGAGGTAAATATTGCGAAAATATTGTTTTTGATTCTATGGTTCTTTTCTTTCCATTTTCATCCGTTAAGATAAATGTTGATGAAACAGGTGTTTTTTCGTTTTCTTTCGTTTTTGTGGTCACTTCTATGTTTTCTATTCTAATATTATCAGCGCCTTTAGAATAAATTATTCCATCTTGTTTTACTTCACCAAGGGCTTCAGCTTTATAAAAATTAATTGTCTCATCTTCAAACTGGGCAGAAACCCAATTCCATGCATCAATTCCAGCCCAATCCCTAATACCCCAGCTGTGATCACGATGACCGAAACCCTTAATGTTTCTTGTTTCAGTTATCTCCCCATTTTTCTTCAGATCCAAAGTACCTGTAGCTATCATAGGTTGCTCATAATGCATCTGAGCAAATACTTGATCTGTCTTAATTTGATCCTTCTTAAGAAAAGCTAAGGGATCTTCACCCTCAGCTGAATTAAATATTGGAAACCTTCCCTCAAAGTTAATATTTAAATTAACTCTACTATTTTTGAATTTAATTCTCCATTGTTTCATTGGTTTGATGCAATAATACTTAATTTTCGCATCGAATTCCCAATTATCAGGCATTTTTTCAAGGGGAATTTCCTTAAAATAAGTTTTCGTCTTACCATCAATTACTAATAATAATAAGATCAGAGATTTCTTTTTACCCATTTCGAACGCTAGTCTAGTAATAAAAAAAACCTTATTTGGGCGATCAATAAAATTAAAGTACCAACTCTCGTTATGGAATGGAGGGAATTTTCCCCAATCATGCATATATTCATCCTTTTCGGATATATCAAAACCTTTATTAATTTGTTTCTTGAGTTTTTTCTCTTTTGTCATAATATTTCCATTCAAAAATTTTCTCCTAATAAAAATTAAATATATATATTTAAAATTATTTAAAAATCTTCATTTATCAATCAAAATAAAATGTAATTCTAAAAGCAACAGCAATTTTGGACTCAAATCTCAAGAAAAAACTAATATTAATCAATATTTTTTCGATGAGAAATATTATAAGAAACTTTTTCATTTACCATTATATGATTCTTTAAAGAATGGCTTGATGTTCAATATTCTATAATAAAGTATTGGCAAACATCTTAATCTTATTTTTAATCATTTTTATAGATGTCATTCTCTGATCCCCAACATCAAGTTCTATAATAAGCATCGGGATTCCAACTTCATCTTTTAAGGCTTCTCTTAAAATTTGTGGAACCGAACCAAACTGCTTACAACCTATATGAGAAGTATAAATAAAACAATCTGCACTAAAATCTTTTGCAAATTTTACACAATCATCGATAAAAGGATCAAAAAATTGAGTTGATTGTTTCATCATTGGAAAATCCATTGTTCTTTTTGCCATTCCCTTAAATAGCGTATCTAAGCCTGATTTAGTATTTATCGGTTCCGTTAAATTATAATTAAAGATATCAAATAGAATTGACATACCAATTTCTCTCTCTAACCATTCACATATAGCAAAATCAAAAAAGATTAGCATGTAAGGCCAAATGCTTCTTATTTTTTCTTCTCCACCTGAATGTTCCCCGCGCTTATATCTTTTTTTTATGATTTCCAACATCTCAGTGTAAAAGGCAATATTTTCAGGTTTTCCAGCCATAAGAATGGTTGCTCCAGCAGAAAATGCATTAAAGAGGTTTTCTACGGGGCAGGGAATTGCTTTTTTTAATTCGAATATTTCCAATTGAATTTTTTGAACCTGATTTTCTATTTCTATATTTTTTTTCATTCTATTAAAATCAGGTTCCTGGTCAATAACCTTTCCTAATTCATATAATGTAAGTTTAAGTTGCTTACCATAATATTCATAACTTTTTTCTTCGTGAAGAAAAGGGATATCAGAAAGAATTAATGGGATATTTTTATACTTAAAAAATGGGTAAGAAGCAACAGAATTATCGCATGGGCCTGTTGGACAAATAATAGCGTCAAATTTAAATAAATCATCTAGTGTCATAGCCATTACTCCTTTTTGACTACTACATGTATGATATGGATGTCCCCAATTGTTAATTATATCATAATATTTTTCAGCACCTTCAGGTAAAAGTGCTGCAAGAAGATATGAAACTGCTTCTATACAAACAGGTACACAATCAAAGCAATAAAGATATTCCGATGGAAAAGCAAAATTATATCCAACTATTGGTAATCCTTCTCTAGCCTTTTCAATAGCTTCTGATAATACAGATTCAAAACATTTTGTACCTATTTTAATTGAGGGTATTTCTTGTTCTGGTAATATTCTCTCAGTTAATTCACATGTAGTTGCAATAGTTTCTAATAACATTTTATAAGGGATTACTCGATCTTCCATTTTAGTCCTATCAATCATTTCTTTAACCTCTTTTATAATAATGTGTTTGTAAACATTCTAATCTTATCCTTCACAGTTTTAATAGAGGCAAAGCGCTTGTCACCTACATCTATATCTATAATTAATAGAGGGATACCTAATTCATCTCTTAAGGCTTCCCTAGGAAGTTGAGGAATAGACCCGAACTGCTTACAACCTATGTGAGAAGTAAATATTCCGCAATCAGCTTTAAATTCTTTTGTAATATTTATAAATTCTGGAATGAAATCATCATAAAAATCAATAGATTGCTTAATCATTGGAAAATTCATTGATTTTCGTGCCATATCATTAAACATTTTATCTTCCGAACTTGTATCTACAGGGTCATATAAATTGTAAGAAAAAATATCTAATAAAACTGACATCTTAATTTCTCTATCCAACCATTCACATAAAGCTAAATCAAAGAATATGGTCATATAAGGCCAGATTGAACGAATCTGTTCTTCTATAGGACTTTCTTTTTTTTTATATCTTTTTTTTGCTAGAGCTAGCATATTTTCATAAAAATCTAATTTCTCTGGACGTCCTGCCATAAATACTGCAGCAGCAGCAGACATTGGGTTTATCATGCTCTCAAGTGGACAAGGAGTAGCTTTTTTTAATTCAAATAATTCAAATTCTAGTTTTAATGATTGATTTTCAATTTCTAAAGATTTCTTTATTTTATCGAAGTCTGGTTCTTGACCAATTATTTTGCCAATTTCACTTAATCCTATTTTGATTTGCTCAGCATAAAATTCATAACTTTTCTCTTCACGGATAAAGGGCATGTCTGTGATAACCAAAGGAATATCTTTATATTTAAAGAAAGGGTATGAAGCATATGTATTATCGCAGGGAGCAGTTGGAGTGGTTATTACATCAAATTTAAATAAATCATCCAATACCATGCCCATTACTCCCTTCTGGGAAGAGCATGTATGATAGGGGTGTCCCCAGTGAGTAATTAAGTCATAATATTTTTCTGAACCGTTAGGAAGTAATGCCGCCAATAAATATGATGTTCCTTCAATACAAATAGGAACACAGTCAAAACAATGTAAAAATTCTGCTGGACATGCAAAATGATAACCGATTATTGGCAATCCTTCTTCTGCTTTTTGAATATAGTCAATTAAACATTTTTCTAAATTTTTTAATCCCATTTTTAAAACTTGCATTTCATGTTCTGGAACAATTCTCCATACCAACTCATAGGAATTTGAAACAACTTCTAACAACATTTTATAAGGGATAATTTTTTCTTTCATATTTTATATCCTAATTTTATTTTTCCTATTATTTTATCATTTCCAAGAATGCTGAATTTCAAATAATCCGAGATGATGGTTTAATGGGATTATTTTAATCACACCTATTTATGTATATCAAAAAATTTGCCACTCATACGTTATCAAACGGTGCCGGTGCCATTGTAATAAGTTAATTACAAATTTTAACATTTTTAATATTTTTTAGGAGAATATTTTTTCTTATTCGGACCTAATTTTTCTCTCAATCGAATCTATTTTTTCATAACTCTGTTTTTAAAAAGATTATCCCATTTTTGCTTCAACAATATGTTTTTTGCCGTCTTTAAAGACTGGAACGAGATTACTTTCTGGTATTATTTTATCTACTCTTATCTCTTTTATTCCTTTGGACACATGATTTGGATTTTGAACCTGTATATCATAAACTGCATTCCTAAAGTGTCGAGTAAATCTGAATTTATCCCATTTTTTTGGAATACATGGGTCAACTATTAAACCATGAAAATCTGGTCGTATTCCAAGAATCCATTCTGTTGCAACTTTCATTGACCATGATGCTGTTCCGGTAAGCCATGAGTTTTTCGCAGCTCCAAATTTTGGATGATCATCCCCTGTTATCATTTGAGAATAGATATAGGGTTCAGTTTGATGTATTTCTGCAATTTTATTTTTATTAGTTGGAGCAATTTTCTTATAGTATTCGTAGGCAATATCTCCTCGTCCTAGAATGCATTCAGCCATTTCCGCCCAAGGATTAGTGTGGCAAAAAATAGAAGCGTTTTCTTTAAGACCAGGGGGAAAAGTACTTATTCCTTTTAATTCTGGATAGAATCGTGTATATGGAGGGTGGAATAATTTAATACCATATTTAGTAATGAGATATTTCCTAATAGAATTCATACACTGAAGTCCTCTATCTACTGGAGCAACTTTACTATAAACAGCCCAAGACTGCGTGTTTAGGAAAATTTTCCCTTCGTTATTTTTTTCACTTCCTATAATTTCTCCATTATCAGTAAAAGCACGAATATACCATTGACCATCCCATGCGTGTTTGTTAATATGTTCATTTATTCTCTTAGCTAAATTAGTATAATTAGTAGCATCTTTGTTATGATTATACTCCTTCGCAAGTTCTTCTAAGTCTAAAAGTGCTTTGTGGAATTGCATAGCAACCCAAACACTTTCACCACTCTTATTTGGACCATGTAGTTGAAGAGAATCATTCCAATCGGCAGTACCTATGAGAGGGAATCCATGTGGTCCCATGTGATTGTTTGTAAATTCTATCGCTCTCTTAAGATGATCATATAAAGGCGCCTTAGAGCCTTCAACGAACTCTACTTCTTCTCTTAAAATTGACATATCTCCAGTTTCTTTTATATAATTGCTAACAGCTATTATAAGCCATAGATGATCATCACTAAAGAATTTCATAAGAGGATTAACGTAGTCAGGATAATTTCCTTCACCAGATAGAGGGAAATATACATGGTATACTTTCCCATTTTCAAACTGATTCTTAGTAAGATCTAATAACCTTTGACGAACCATCTTTGGAAGTGCATGACAAATTGCGAGAGTATCTTGGCTACTATCACGAAATCCTATCCCTCTACCTATACCTGTTTCATAAAATGAAGCATATCGAGCCCAATCAAAGGTTGTTTTACACTGATATGGATTCCAAATGTTTATAATGGAATTAAAGTCTTCATCAGGTGTTTCTACAATAATTTTTTCGAGATAGCTTTTCCATGCCTCTTTTAGTTTTAAAAGTTCAATTTCAATATTGCTATTATTCTTGTATTTATGAATTATTGGTTTTACCTCAGATTTTTTTTTAACAATGCCTAATATGAATAAAATATTCTCAGTTCCATTAGGATTTAATATTAAAGTATTACAAGTAGCAGCAATTGGATTTCCACCTAATGCTTGAGAATTTCTGCACTTTCCATTTTCAACACTCAATGGATTTGCCTCGGAATGATATTGACCAATAAAAGATTCTCGATCGCAATCATGACTTGTTACATTACCATTCGATGAAAAAAATGCAATACCTAAAGATGAATCGAAAAGATGATAAATTATCATATTTTCTTCTTTATCGTATTTTGCAACTGCAACATTTTGAATATATTGGAGATCTCTTTGATCTCCTACTGCGTTCCATAGACAAAATTCAGCATAGGAAAAAATATTCAATTCTTTTTCTTCCGAGGAATTATTTTCTAGAGTTAATGACCAAACCTCTAAATTATCTTCTAACGGTACAAAATAGAGAATTTCAGCATGAATATCTTGATAAGAAGAGCTTATTTTAGTATAACCTAATCCATGTCGACATTCATAATTATCAAGTTTCTTCATTACAGGTTGCCATGTGGGAGACCAATATTCTGAAGTCTGATTGTCTCTAATATAAATATACCTTCCTGGTCTATCTATGGGTAGATTATTGTATCTATATCGAAGTATTCTTTGGTCTCGTGGATCTATGTAAAAACTATATCCTCCTCCAGTATTAGAGACCATAGCACAATATTTACTATTATTCAAGTAATTAATCCAAGGCGTAGGTGTATCTGGTCTTATAATTACATATTCTTTACTTTCTGCAGAAAAATATCCGAATTTTATATCTTTCACCAACTTATGTATATATTTAATATTAAAATATATAGAATATATTAAATAAATGATTTCAGTAGATTTTAAATTACGAGAGAAAAAAAAAATTAATTTAACTTAATTCCCACCGTCGATAAAGACTTGGTACACTTTCCAGTAAATTTTTAGTGTATGGATGAGTTGGATGGAGGAAAACATCTTTCTTTAATTGCATTCAATTTCGCAAGTATATAATCTTTTTAACCATTAAAAGCTATCATAATTACTTATGTCTTCAAGTTATCTATTAGAAATAATTCGAAAAAAAACAATTCATTTGAAGATATTTACTTTTTTTAATTATTTTATTTCAGTTTTTTATATGGTCTTCATTTTGATTTGGCTTAATCAAAACAATGTTAGTATCGCTGAAATATTTGGTTATAATTTAGCAATTATTATTATTATCGCAATTTTTTCTAATATTTTTTCCCATATCTCAGATAAAATGAATAATCGACTAATTTTTATTCAAATTAGTAATTTCACATACCCAATCGGAGTACTTTTCATTGCTTTTAAAGTTAATTTTATAACAATTATGATCTTTGCGTTCTTAACTAATTCGTTAAGTCGGGAGACATTTATTACTGCCTTAATATATGAGGTGATTGAAAAACGAGAAATTCTCACAAAAGTTGAAACTACTAATTTTGAAAAGAAAAAAGCAAAAGAATATGCTAAAACCCGAATAATGGGATCCCTTGGATGGGCTGCTGGAGCTCCGATCGCAGGATATCTAATAGAATTGTATGGATTTCCATTTGTGTTTTTATTATGCGCATTAGGGTATATAATTCTAGCATCTTATTTTTATATTTTAACTAAGGATTTTAAACAAATATTAAATATAGAAAGAAAAGAAACAAATAGCAATATTAAATCTCTTGCTGCTAATAATAAAATTTTGTATAGAAAATATGAATTCCTCGGTTTATTGATTATTGCGGGTATTTTTGAAATTGGATTAGTATTAGCAGTTAACATTAAAACAATATACGCAACAGAACTCGGAGGAAGTTTAGTTTTTGTAGGACTACTCGCATGTTTATGGGCTAGTTTTGAAGTACCATTATTTTTTCTTTCGAGTAAAATTACTGAAAAATATAACTATATATATCCATTGATGCTAGGCGTGATTTTCATTCTTATAAAAAACCTTTTTTACATCTATATAATAACTCCCGATAATATTTTCTTATTCTTACTGTTAGAAATCTTTAATCAGTTTGGAATAATGTGGCCTGCTTTAACATATGCGATAAATCAGATTTTTGCAAAACAAAAAAAGGCACTTGGCACAAGTATGTATATTTCCATTGTAGTTTCAGCTGGATTTGTTGGAAATTTACTAGGTATGGTTCTTGCAAATTTATACAATATTGGAGGGTCCTACAAGGATTATCAAATATTATTTATATTTAGTATGATTTTTACAGTAATCTCATTAATTTGCTATATAATTTTAATAATTGTACGCAGAAATTATAATAAAATTAAGAAAATACTTCCTCCTTAAGGAGAGAATAACTCACTTTTATCGGTGGGCATAATATATTATAGATAAAAATGAGAAATTAAGGTTATAATTTTTGTTTTTATTAAAAATAATTATCTTGATAATGTATCAGTATGATGCCCCAATTCTAGATTTATAATTTTTAGGATACAATAATTATCCCATTAACACTTCAATATCATGTTTTTTGCCATCTTTAAATACTGGTAAGAGATTATTTTCTTGTTTTATATTATCTACTTTAACTTCTTTTATTCTTTTAGATAGATGTTCTGGATTTTGAACTTGAATATCATAAATTGCATTCCTGAAGTATCGAATGGCTCTGAATTTATCCCATTTTTTTGGAATACATGGGTCTATCTTTAAACCATGAAAATCTGATCGTATTCCAAGAATCCAATCTGTCGCAGCTTTCATTGTCCATGATGCTGTTCCTGTAAGCCATGAATTTTTCGCAGCTCCGAATTTTGGATGATCCTTACCTGTAATCATTTGAGAATAGATGTAGGGTTCAGTTTGATCTATTTCTGCAATTTTATTTTTACTAGTTGGTGCAATTTTTGTGAAATATTCAAATGCTTTAAAAACAAATGAAGTGAGTAATTAAAAAAAAATTTTTAAAACAAAATAAACTTTGAGGAATAGAAGAAAATATCTTTGAAGGAATTAGCAATATTTTTCCATAAAAAAAAAGAGAATATTAAGTCATGAACATCAAGTTATCATTAGATAAAGAATGGCAAATGCAGTCTTCTGAAAAGGTGTCCAAACATGGTGAAACGATTTCAACAATTGATTTCGACCCAGAAGATTGGTATAAAGTTGAAATTCCGACAACTATAATAAACGGTCTTCTGCAGAATAAAAAAATCGAGGACCCTTATTATGGACTTAATCTTAAATCATTAGCGGGATACAAAAAAGAAGTAACAACTCAAAACTTCGAAAGTCATTATAAACCAGATGATAGTCCTTATAGAAGCTCTTGGTGGTTCAGGAAAGAATTCAAATTAGATAATTCCTTTGATAGTAATAAGCAATTTTGGTTGTTTTTCGAGGGTATAAATTATTCTGCAAATATTTGGCTAAATGGACACCGGATTTCGGGTACTGATTATGTTATTGGATCATATAGACAATTTGATTTTAATATAACTCATTTAACAAAGCAAGAATCAATAAATGTACTTGCTTTAGAAATTTTTTCACCAAATCCAGACGATCTAAACATAAGTTTCGTTGACTGGTGTCCTCTCCCACCTGATGACGATATGGGTATTTGGCAACCTGTGACTCTTTATTCTACTGGCCCTGTTGCTATAAAAAATCCTTTTGTGAGGAACAAACTAAACATTGAAACATTAACCGAAGCAGAATTAATAATAAGCGCAGAATTACAGAATAATCAAAAAGAAGAAATTAAAGCAACCTTACAAGGAAAAGTAGAAGAAATTAATTTTAGTAAAGAAATTATTTTGGATCCAAATGAAAAGAAAATAGTTGAGTTTCCTTATATAAGAATAAATAACCCTCGTGTATGGTGGCCATATCAGTTAGGTTTACCTGAGTTGTATAAGCTGAATCTTCAAGTTAAAGTTAAAGATGAGGTTTCTGATTCTGCTGAAATCACATTTGGAATAAGAGACATAAAATCTACTATAAATGATCACGGATCACGTGTATTTACTATAAATGGTCATGATATTCTTATATATGGTGCTGCTTGGACTCCAGATATGATGTTACGTCAATCTAAAGAACAAGATGCAATTGATATTGCGTTTGTTAAAAATCTCAATTTGAACACTGTTAGATTTGAGGGCAAACTCGCAACAGATCATTTCTGGAATTTATGCGATAAAGAAGGAATTCTTATTCTAGCAGGTTGGTGTTGTTGTTCATTTTGGGAGAAATGGAAGTATTGGAAAAAAGGTGATATTAGAATTGCAGAAGAATCATTACGGTCTCAGATTCTTAGATTACGAAATCATCCGAGTTTTATTGCGTGGCTTTATGGAAGTGATTTTCCACCGCCAGGATCAGTTGAGAGAGTTTATCTCAAGGTGTTAAAAGAAACATACAATGGTCTTCCTGCAATATCAAATGCGTCTAGTCGTCCTTCTGATTTAATGGGTGAAACTGGAGTAAAAATGACTGGTCCTTATACATATGTTCCCCCAATCTATTGGTACTCACAAGAAAGAGCAGGTGCCGCTAGCGGCTTCAATACAGAAACGGGACCCGATGTATGTATCCCCCCTTTTGAGAGTTTACAACTGATGTTACCTGAAGGTCATAGGCATGTTGGAAGCGATGTTTGGAATTATCATACAGGGCTCGGTGATTTTAACAATACGAAAATAATTGAAGAAGCAATCGAAAAACGATATGGTAAAACAAAGGATTTAGAAGATTTTGCAAATACAGCTCAAGTATTGGCTTATGAATGTTGGAGGGCAATGTACGAAGCTCATACAAGAAATTTTCCTAAAGCGACTGGAGTTATTGGCTGGATGCTGTGCAGTGCTTGGCCAAGCCTTATTTGGCAATTGTACGATTATTATCTTAATCCTAATGGGGCATTCTTTGGGACTAAGAAGGCATGTGAGCCACTTCATATCCAATACTCCTACGATGACGCCTCGGTAATTATAATCAATAAGACTCTTCAGAAAAAGCAGAATCTTACTGCTACTATTAAGGTTCTCAATATGGATCTTGAGGAAAAATACCTTCATTCAATAACAAATATATTGATTGATAGATACTCTAAAAAGGAACTTTTAACAATCCCAAAAATCAATGGCCTCTCTAAAGTGTATTTTTTAATTCTTACTCTTGAAGAGGAATCAACTATTATTAGTCGGAACTTTTACTGGCTTTCATTAAAAAATGATATTTTCAAAAAAAAGGATGAATGGTTTTACACACCATTAAAAGAACATGCAGATATGAGTGCTTTACGACATCTTACAAAAGCCGAAATAAAAAAATCTTTTAACATAAATGAAAATGAGGATCAATATGAGATCTCTATAGACCTTGAAAATACTTCTAATACGATTGCTTTCTTTCTTAGAATTTTCCTAATCGGTGAAAAAACTGAAAAAATTATTACTCCTGTGTATTTAAATGATAATTACATAAGTCTTTTACCATCAGAAAGAAGGAAAATTACTGGTTATATTCCTAAGAAAAGTGTAACTGAAAATTTGATCATTAAAGTTAAAGGTTGGAATTGTTAAAGTTAGATTATTATATTAACTAAGATCCCACTGTCGATAAAGACTTGGTACACTAGCTAATAAATTCTTGGTGTATGGATTGGTAGGATTAAGGAAAACATCTTTCGTTGGACCTTTCTCAACTACAAGCCCTTTTTGCATAACTAATACTCGATCAGAGATGTATTGAGCTTGTCCTATATCATGGGTAATAAAAATCACTGATAATCCTTCTTTTTTTCTTATCATTTCAAGGAGATTCAAAATACTTGCACGTGAGGAGGCATCAATCATACTCGTTGGTTCATCGGCAATCAATAAATTAGGTTTGATAAGTAAAATCCTTGCCAGGAGAAAACGTTGTAACTGTCCTCCACTGATTTGATATGGATATCGACCTAAAACTTCTTTTGCATTGATTCCTATTTCTTTAAATACGTTCTCAATAAGATTCTTTTTATCACTCTTGGAAATCTTACCGTAACGGAAATCAATTGCTTGATTTAAAACGCGATCAACTTTATAAAAATAATTGAAGGAGCTATATGGATCCTGAAAGATAATCTGGACAAGTTTATAATAATCTTGTAATCTAATTGTATTAATATCTTTACCATTAAAATATATAAGACCGCTAGTTGGCTGAATTAATCGTAAAATCATATTCGCTACCGTTGTTTTACCACTACCACTCTCCCCCACCAAAGACAAAATCTCTCCTTTATTTATTTTGAAAGATATATCTTTCGCACCAACTACTTTAGTTGGCCTTATTAATCCTGAAGTATATATCTTGGTTAGTTTATCAACTTCTAAAAGTTCTTTATTTTCTATCATAAATAACACCTATTTATAAAGCCAGCACCTAACTGGATGTTCTTTATTTATTGGTTCAAAAAATGGAGGATGTTCGGTCTTGCAGATGGGCATACATTCTGGGCAACGTGGGTGAAATCGACAACCAGATGGAGGGAACCTCAGATCAGGAGGTTGTCCCGGGATACTCCCCAAATCACTTTCTGGGGAACCATCAGGGTTGAATGATACAATAGAAGAAATTAATCCTTTGGTATAGGGGTGAAGAGGTGAGTTAATAATATCTTCCATGGTACCATCTTCCGCAATCCTTCCTGCATACATGATAATACACCTATCGCATATTTGGCGAAGAGTAGGGATATCATGGGAAATGAATATAATTGTTCCGATTATCCCCACGTTTTTTAAATTTAAAAGCATTTTTATAAGAAGTTTTTGAGTGGTAACATCTAAAGCACTCGTTGGTTCATCGACTATTAGGAGATTTGGATTCCATAAGGTAGATATCGCTATAATTGTCCGTTGTTTCATTCCTCCACTGAGTTCATGTGGATAACGCTCAAGAACTGTTTTATCCAGTCCTAGGGTTTCAAAATGGTTAATTACAAATTTGAGAACCTTTGTCTTATCGGGTTTTACACCAGTACGTTCTGTCATCACATCTAATATGAAATTTTTTATCTTTTTAACCGGATTCAACGAGTTCATTGATGCTTGTGGTACATATGCTAGAATTTTGCAGCAAACATCTTTCCTTAAAGTCTCTTCGTCTATTTCACATATATTACTATCTTCGATCATAATTGTTCCTCCTTCGTAATGTAACACGGGTACATAGGTGCCTGAAATGAGCTCCGCTAACGTAGTTTTACCACAACCCGATTCTCCAGAAATACCAACTATTTCTCCCCTATTGATCTTAAATGAGACTCCATCAACAGCAAAAACGACACCAAAAGTACCTTTGTAGTATCCCTTAAGATCATCAATTGCGAGTACAACATTTGACGTTTGTGATGGACTTTTTTTAAGGTTCTTCATATCATATATTTACCTTTTTATAAGTTTGTCAAAGATATAAATCAAAAGATTACTTTTTACGCAATCTTGGATTGAAGAGTTCAACCATACTAGAGTGCATTGAATAGAATAAAATGATGAACATAGACAATACAATACCTGGAGGTGCCCAGAGGTGTATGTATCCATTTATCACATGGGAATCCTGAACACTATCATACAACATCTTCCCTAGAGTGATATCAGTGGTTTGCCCTAGACCTATCAGTGAAATACCTGCCTCAAGCCCAATCCCGATGCTCATCATGATGGCAAACACCAACATAATATAAGAAATCATGTTGGGTAAGACTTCCAAAATTGCGATCTTTATACCGCTTACACCAGTGATTTTCGAGACATTAACAAAGGCTCGCTCTTTTAAGCTAAGGACTTGAGCCCTGATGCTTCGCGCGGCCCAAGGCCAGCTGAAAAGGACTATAAATATCGCTACGACAAACATCGAACGTTGCTGCACCATACTCGCCAATAGTATAAGAAAGGGGATTTGGGGGAACACCAGAAAGATATTAGTAATTAATCCGAATGCTTCATCGAGGATTCCACCTTTAAAGGTGCCAACTGCGCCTATTAATGTCGCGATTAATGTACAAAAGATGGCAACAAAAAAGCCCAGAACAAACGAGTTTCTTGCACCATGCATAAGGACCACCAAATTGTCACGACCCTTTTGATCTGTTCCAAGTGGAAATCTAAGAGATGGTTCCCCATAAATACGGGGGAGTAATTTTAATTCACCACCTAGCAGTCTCTCTTCTAAATAGATTTTATCTGGATCAGGATAGATCACTGCAGCAATAAAAATTATCATCAGTAAAGATATAAATAAACCAATTGAGATCACTTCTCGGGAATGGAATTTAATTAATCCCTGAAATCGATTAAATAATTTTTTTACATTCATCTTTAGACCTCATGACCAGTTCTTATTCGGGGATCTATAAAGCCATAGGTAATATCGATCAAAAAATTCCCGAATACTACTATTATGATGGTGATAATAAAGGTCCCGATAATTAAGGGGTAATCTCGACCGGTAGCAGCATAAAAGAAAATATCCCCTAGTCCGGGCCATAAAAAAACATATTCAATGATCATAGTAGCACCGATCAAAGCATTAAAACGCAAATTCAAGCCAGTCAATTGGGGTAAAATAGCGTTGCGTTGTGCATATTGGCGTCTTTTGTTCTTACTGAAACCTAATTTTTTGGAGTACCACATATAATCTTGATCTAATTCATGAATAGTCATAGAGCGCATTCCAGTTGCCCAACCCCCAGCATCCGTCAAGAGTAAGGTGAGAAAGGGGAGAATATAATGGCTAACCAATCTAATTAACGTTGCAGGGTCGAACGAAGGAGCTGGTGGATAAGTATAAGAAACTAGTCCAAGTTGATGGACAAAAATTTCCATGATTATTAAAGCCAACCAATAAAAGGGAGCTGCCATCAGAAAAATAAACAAATAATAGACAAGGGTATTCTTTTTACTTTTATGAAATCCAAGACGCCCTCCGACAAGATTGCCGAAAAAGAACGAAATTAACAGAGCGGGGATCACCAAAACCATTGTATACGGAATGAACGGAATTACATAATCTCTTACACGCATAGGGTAATGGGAGTAAGTTGGACCAAAATCTAAACGAAGAAAATTAATCCAAAAATTTATATATTGTTCTAAGGGTGGTAAATCAAGCCCTAAATAGGAGCGAAGATCCTCTACTTTTCTTAGAAATGCAGCACGTTGAGCTTCAGTTAGACCAGGTGGTTCTATAAACAATTGTCTCAGGGGGTCTCCAGGAATAAGTCGTGGAATAAGGTAAGCAAAAGAAACAGCAACGAAAAAGACAACAAAATAGAATACACCTTTTTTTAGGACGAATTTAAGATATGCATTGCTGGTGATTTTTCGAATCACTTTAATAATAGTGTTTTCTTCTTCAGGTTTTTCTTTAATCTCTACTAACACTTCGGGTTCTATACTTATTGTTTTAATTTATTCTATATGTTTTATTCTATACGTTTTATAAATATTGATTAATCTATATTTAATCTTTTTTAATTATTAAAATATCAGAATTTTTATTGTATTTTGAATAAGTTATTTTCGATAAAAAATTTTAATAAAACATTAAAAAGTTAATTAAAAATAACCCAATAAAATATATTGCTATTAAATTTAAAAAAAAAAAAAATTATTTTTTGGAAATATATTATATATTAGTTTCTCAGTTTTTCTCGCGTTTTTTCAACCTTCTTCCTGTTACCAAGACTACAATTATAACGCCTATAATCGAAGAAAAGATTAATCCATTCCACGGAATAATTGGTGTTTCTGGTTCTCCTGCAGGATACAGATTAAGTAATAGTCTTACCTTTACTGCGGCTTCATTCATTATATAGGTTGTGCAAATTTGGTTATAGGCATTCTCTTCGCTAAGCCAGCCTTCCCAGTATTCCGTACTATAGGCATACCAGATGCCATTAACATGTGTCGGGATTTGGGGTATTTCTGTTGCATATAAATATTGCATCCTTGAAGCTGCTGCTTTCTGCTCTGCTGAACCAGGTTTTTGAGTTTCATAATCTTCGTATAGAGAGTTGAACTCCGGATTATACCAATTACAAACGTTGCTGTACCAGAAATGTGTACCTCTCCTGGTACTAAAGACACGTAATGGTATATCTTTGATGGGTGCTCCGCAACAATCCATAGCCAGTTCGTAATCATTTATTTCAAGGGTGCCCAACGTAAATTCAGGCCAGAAATTAATCTCTTTCTTTGTACAAGTGATGTTGATAGCAGTGAAGTACGTACACCACTGTTCTGTCGCTTTTATAACATCTGTCCAACCAATTGGGACAACGATCTCCCAGCCACCGAGCTTAATATTCATACCATCGTGAATAAGATCGTCATCTGCGGCTCCTGGCATACCTTGATATTCCACAGGAATATCATTGGTCCACCATTCACCATTAGCGTCTTGATAACAATAATCATCTAGGATATCAACAGCCTTCGAGACATTATAATCAATGCCGTATGTTTCCTGAATTGTTGCATTATATACAGTTAAATGAGTTGCACTCCTATCATCAATGAGACCTTGTCGAGCCCTAGCCCAATAGCCACAGGCAGCAACGTAAGCTATGGTATCATAATCTAAAGTGTATGCCAAGGCTTTACGGAGCCATACTTCATTTAATGGATATATCAAATGGTTGAAAGCGATATCAATTGTTCCACTAAGACTTGCGAAGTAAGGCGCTTTCTTGCCAAACCAAGTACCAATGTTTGGGTTTTCACCTATTGCTATCCAGATTTGATTATAGAAACCAGCATATAGATCAGTTTCACCCGTTAAAAAGGAGGTGTCTTGGGCAACATTACTTGGGAATTGTCTTAAACCAATATATCTAACTTTAGGTATGCCACCTGTATCAGGAAGGTCTGTGTGTATTTTACCCTTACCCCACCAATCATCTCTTAGTACATAGAGTTCTTCATCGAAGGTTGCAGAACGTGAGTGGGGCACATAAGGACCTGAACTGACTTTCCAACTTGCGTTGAAAGTTGTATTAAACCAATCGTTCAAGAATAATTTTTCTAAATCGTCATTTGGTGCATTAACTTCTACAACAATGTGTTTCCAGACGTGTTCAGGTACAATGAATACATCAGTTATCAGCCATAGTTCAACAACAGCACTAAATGGATAGTCACTATCTAGTGTAATTTTGACCTGAGTAGCAGATACTTTTTCAACTTTAGTTATCCGTTCCTGCATATCAGCTGAGAATTTTAATTGTTTAGAGGCTAACTGATAGCTGAAAACAACATCATCGGCGTCTATAGTTTCACCATCACTCCATTTTGCATCAGATCTAAGGTTAATAGTAACCGAAAGCCCATTAGCAGCCCATGTGTAATCAGTTCCGAGAACGGGTATTAGCTCATCGGCCAAGTAATTCATACCAAATAGGGTCTCATACATGAAAGTTATACCATATGCGGCGGAAGTAGTATATGGATTAAAATCTATTGCTTCAGTTTGATACCCTAGACCCCATACAGTATTTGACCTCGTCGGATCTTGAGCAACAACTGTTTTTACTGAACTTGTCATTATTACAGCAAAAGGCAAAAGCATTATTATTAAAAATAAACTTCTCCTATTTTTCATTTATTTTCTACTCTTTTGTTTTATTATTTATTTTTTATTTTTTTATTTTTTTTGACAAATTTTAATAAGTACATTTATTGTTTTTTTATATAAATATTTCTATAATTCTTCAAATCATTGTTCAAAAAATTAAAAATAATTTTTAATTTTTTAAATAGTTTTTAAATGGTTATTATATAAAGATTTTAGAGAGAAAATAAATTTAAATTTTTGAATAAATAAAGATCTTATAGGGAGAGAGAAATTAAAAAAATAAAGAGAATTAGATTTGGTACTCGAATTCGAAGTTAATGAATATCTTACACTTAAATTAGAAGAAGATAAAACCGTTATTTATGTAAACGGAGAACGATTTCAACAATGTAAAATCTTAATTTTAGATATTCCAATTGAAGAAATAACTTCTTTTAAAAGAATTAGTTCAATAGATGAAGCTGTTGAGAGAATAAATCGTTCATTAGAATATAAGAAAATTAATCGTAAAGATATACCTCCCGAAATTGTATTTTGGGGACATTGTAGTAATTTACAAGTGTGGGCGGAGCATCGTTATGACACACGATTAATACCTAGCAGTTTAGCATTTCCTTTATTGAAAAAATTAACAGATTTTGGAGATCCTATCGCAACACGAGTTTTTAAAAAAGAAATTGAGAAACGTCTTGAAAGTGGTTTCTCGAATGTTGTTAATTATTTAATTAAAGAAAAATATGTTGATTATTTAGATCGAGAGGAAATCTTAAATGTTGAGAGTTTGAAAAAGGTAAATATCACCTTGATTCTAATTTTCATTAACATTTTCATTTACATTTTTTTAAATTTATCTTTACCTAAGGATTATATTTATTTTTTTCTAATTAATCAAAATATTATTGATAAACTTGAAATTTGGAGAGTCTTTACCTCAATGTTTATTCATGCAAACCTTATGCACTTATTCATAAATATGATATTTTTAATGTTATTTGGGGCAATAATAGAGACAAAAAAAAAACTTCTAAATATAAATATTTATTTATATATTTTCTCTCAGGATTAATTGGTAACTTATCTTTTTTAACCTTATTGCCAGCAAATGTATTTGGTACAGGATCTTCTGGTTCAATATTTGGTCTATTTGGGGCTTCTATTATTTTAGTAATATCAAAGAAACGATACTCCTCACTTTTTCTACTTTCACTCTTACTTTTTACATCTTTATATCTATCTTTAGCTCCTACCATTGTTTTTTGGCCTCATCTATTTGGATTATTTGGAGGATTTCTTTGTGGTTATTTATTCTTTATTTACAAAAATAACAATTTGTTATATCTTTCGGGATAATTATTACTTTTTCTATTTCATTGATATTTCTTATATTAAGATAATAAGCATTTTTAAACAAGAAAAAAAATTAAAAAATAAATAAAATCATTAAACTATATTTCCAGATTATTCCTTTTACCCAATTAAATCAACAAAATTACTTGCAAAGTCGCCAGATTCATCGATTTTTCAAACTTGTTTTAAAATTTTTATCATTGTTATTCATCTATTACTGAATTTTCTTTTATATAATAAATCAATTCATCAACCTGTGTAAAGGCAATGGCAGTATATGTATCAGCAGCTCCGTAATAAATAGTTATTCTTCCAGTATCAGCATCATATAATGCCCCACATGGAAAAACCACATTTGGTACAAAACCGACTGTTTCATATTCTAATTCAGGTGTTAATAAATAATCACCTGTTCTATATAAGACTTTATCAGGCTGGTTTATATCCAGTAATGCCGTACCCATGCTATATACAAATCCATTGCAAGTACAGATCACTCCATGATAAAAAAGCAACCAGCCTTCGGTTGTTTCAATTGGAATAGGACCAGCACCAATTTTAGTACTCTGCCACCATCCAATATCTCCTTTACCCATAACATGCCTATGTCTTCCCCAGTATTGCATATCGGGACTTTCACTTAAAAAGATATCGCCAAAAGGTGTATGCCCAATATCACTGGGGCGATTCAACATTATGTAATTACCGTTTATTTTTCTGGGGAATAAAACACCATTCCTGTTAAAAGGTAAAAAGGCATTTTCTAACCTGATAAATGATTTAAAATCTTTCGTCATTCCAACACCAATTGTTGGTCCATAAAATTCAGTGCACCAGGTAACATAGTAAGTATTTTCAATTTTAACAATTCGTGGATCATATGCATAACCAGGGGGTACTGGATTTCCATTTTTATCTATCCAGTTAATTTTATCAGTATCTATCTGCCAATTTATTCCATCTTTACTTCTGCCTGCGTGTAAATAAGGTCTACCATTTCTATGGTCAGCTCTGAAAATACCGATAAATTCTCCATTATGTGGTATAACTGCGCTGTTAAATATGCGTGCAACACCGGGAATTGGATTCCAATTGATGATTGGGTTTTTACTATATCTCCATACAATATTTGAAGAGTCACTGGGCCTTTTTTCCCAGGGTATATTCGGCAATGAATTTCCTATTATTGTTTTATTCAATTTTATATTTCCTCCTTTAAAAAAACTAATCCTTTATTGTTCCATTTATAATACCTGAAAATATAAATTTTTGTATAAAAAGAGAAATTATTATTACTGGTATTAGAAGTGTAATTATAGCTACTGTCATAATATTCCATTGAGAAGCTTGATCGTTAGAAAAATTCAAGAAAGTTGTTAAAATACCAGTATTTATTAATTCCCCAGTCATTTTACCCGTTTTATGAAGGTAATGTAATTAGAAAAATTAAAAAAAAATATCCAGTAAAAAAAAAGAAATCTTTTGTTATATATTCTTTATTTATTTTAACTGAGATTATAAATACTATTACATAGAAGCAATTATAATATTATAAATGGCAATTTTTATGGATTATTTCGATTTTTTATTGTCATTCATCTATTTTCCATGGTTGAATCTTTTAATATAACAATTACAAATGAATCTTTAATTTTTTTAATTTCATGAACGTAAAAAACCTTAAAAATATATAGAAAGATTTATTTATAATTTGGGAAGCAAAATATAGCTTTCAGGAGTAAGAATAATATTTGTGATAAAAAATGCGATTTGGATACTTTGATGATGAACAAAAGGAGTATGCTATTACTCAACCTGATACTCCACTTCCATGGATTAATTATCTGGGGTGTGAGGCATATTTTGGTATCATCTCCAACACTGCTGGCGGATATTCATTTTATAAGGATGCGAGTTTGCGACGTATAACCCGATACCGTTATAACAACGTGCCTATTGATTTTGGTGGGCGTTATATCTACCTACGAGACAATGATAAAGAAGAATTTTGGTCTCCAACTTGGCAACCTACTCGCCATGAATTAGAGCAATATATTTGTCGACATGGACTAGGTTACACCGTCATTAGTTCTATTTATAAGAATATTGAGGCAAAAATCCGTTATTTCGTTCCTTTGGGGGATAATCTAGAAATTTGGCAATTTACACTGAAAAATCATCGCGAGAACATAGTTAATCTATCAATTTTCTCCTGCGTCGAATTTTGCTTTTGGAATGCCCTAGATGACGCCACAAATTTTCAACGTAATTTTAACATTGGTGAGATAGAGATTGAAGAAGGTGTAATATATCACAAAACCGAATATCGTGAAAGACGAAATCATTTTGCTTATTTTGCTTGTTCAGAACCGCTTGAGGGTTTCGATACGCAGCGTAATACTTTTTTAGGTGCGTATAGAAGTTGGGAAAACCCAATTGCAGTTGAAAAAGGTAAATCATTTAATTCTATAGCCCATGGTTGGGCACTAATTGGATCTCACCATTGTAAATTTGCCCTTAAACCAAATGAAACAAAGCAAATTATTTTTGTTCTTGGGTACCATGAAAATCCAACTGATCAAAAATTCGATCCACCAGAATCCCAAAGACTTAATAAAAAAACGGTTAAAAAGATAATCGCTAAATATTTAGATATTACAAATGTTAATAAAGCTATTGAAGTTTTAAATGTTTATTGGGGTAATTTACTAGGTAAATTACAGGTATCTACTCCTGATATTCACACTAACAGGATGGTGAATGTTTGGAATCCTTATCAATGTATGATTACATTTAATTTATCAAGATCTGCTTCATTTTTTGAATCTGGAATTGGTCGAGGTATAGGATTTCGTGATTCTAATCAAGATTTGCTTGGTTTTGTACATATGGTTCCCAATCGGGCTCGGGAGCGTATTTTAGATCTAGCATCCACACAACTTAAAACTGGGGGTGCATATCATCAATACCAACCAATTACCAAACGTGGTAACGATGATATTGGAAGCAATTTTAATGACGATCCACTCTGGTTGATATTAAGCGTTGCTGCATATCTGAAAGAAACGGGTGATTGGAATATCCTTGATGAATTAGTACCCTATGAGAATCAGCTTGGAACCGAACAATCGCTTTTAAAACATTTAGAGCAAAGTCTAAAATATACACAAGAGCGGTTAGGGCCACATGGATTACCACTAATTGGTCGTGCAGATTGGAATGATTGCTTGAACCTAAACTGCTTTTCCGAAGAGCCTGAAGAGTCTTTCCAAACAACTACAAATAAGGATGGTAAAGTAGCGGAATCTATTTTCATTGCGGCTTTTTTTATATTAGCAGCAAAAGAATTTGCTGAGATTCTTCGACAGCGCGGTTTAGAGAATAAGGCGAGACAATATCTTAAATGGGCTGATGAGATGGATTCAACTATATGCAAATATGGTTGGGATGGGGAGTGGTTCCTCCGTGCTTACGATGATTTAGGACATAAGGTTGGTTCTCACGAGTGTAAAGAGGGGAAAATTTTTATTGAGCCGCAAGGTTTTTGTATCCTTGCTGGAGTCGGTTTGAAAGAAGGTTTGGCAGACAAAGCATTAGAATCTGTAAAAAAACATTTAGCTACTCCACATGGTATCATGTTACTTAGGCCACCTTATTCACAATATTACTTGCATTTGGGTGAAATCTCATCTTATCCTCCAGGTTATAAGGAAAATGCGAGCATCTTTTGCCATACCACTCCTTGGATAATAATAGCTGAAACATTACTTGGTCATGGTGATCAAGCATATGATTACTATATACGTATAAATCCTTCAGCACGAGAACATATTAGCGAAGTTCATCGCTGTGAACCATATGTTTACGCTCAAATGATTGCTGGAAAAGATGCCCCAACATATGGAGAAGCTAAAAACTCTTGGTTAACAGGTACAGCAGCTTGGAATTTAATAGCGATAACAAATTGGATTCTTGGCATACGTCCAACTTACAAAGGATTATACATTTCACCAGTCATTCCTAAAAATTGGCCTGGATTTAAAGCAACTCGTATTTTTCGTGGTGTAAAGTATCATATTTCTGTAAAAAGGATTGGTACTGGGAATATATCCACATTATTCGTCAATGACAAACCAATAGAAGGAAATATCGTTCCTTTACCACGATCAGGGGTGAAAGAAATATTTGTTAGGGTAAAAATTACATAAATAAATGAAATCAGAATAGAGAGTTTTTTAAATCTTAATTAGAATGAATCTTTCCAAAACTTTGGCTCTTACTTTTATTAAAAATTAAATTATACAAAAGACCATTACCTTTAATAGTGATGAAATGGGTTAAATTATATATAAATTCTCATTAAGATTTAATTATATTAAGATTAGTTATAAATTAATTCTCTTTTAAGTAAAATACAATATTCAGAAAAAAATAATAAATAATTTCAACTTTGAAACGAGTTAAATTTAGAGATGATTATATCTTTTTTATCTATGGAGAGAAAGATAGATTTCTTAAGTAGATTAATCTATTTCCAATTTCCTCATTTTACCTACTCCTAATTTCGGATTTATCTCTTCAAGTTCTTGAATTAATTGTTCTACTTTATCATCTGAAAGAGCTCCTGAGAAAAGCCATAAGTTCTCGAATGTTCCAATGAATAGACCTTTTCTTTTTATTGGTTTTCCGCCTGATCCAACGGGATTTATTTCCAAGAACAGACTTGCTGGTCGGGTTTTGGTCTTAGGTACTTTTACAACATGTACCCCTCGAACCGGTGTTTCCATCTTCTCCCAATCTTCAGCATTTTCCAAATGATTTTTTAATTGTGCTTCAATATTTGACATTTTTTTGCTAACTTTTTTCTATTCCAATTTAATTTTTTTCTATATAAATTTTTATTTTAACAATAATAAAATTATTTTAATTCTATTTCTTTTTTAATTATTCAAGAAATTGATTACGAGGCTATATTAGATTATTTCATGTTCTGGTATCTCAATTCCTTCTTTTTCTTTTGTTATTTTATCATTTCCAAGAAAGCTTCAATTCGAGTCTGCAATCGTGTTGTATCGGCTTGAACATATTCCCTATCAATATTCAATACTGGAATCTCTAATTCTTTTAGTTCATGCTCGAACAACATATTGTCACATCCATGAAGATCACAATTATTTATTCTTTGGAGTATGACACCATCAATTTTTGCTGTTTTAATCTCATCCTTTAAAAATTTTAATCTTCGCTCATGATCATCCATCATGCGTGGACAGGAGATTCGTTGATACACACGTTTTGAAATTTGTTCTAAGGGATTACCTCCAATTTGTACATCATCTAAAAAATTGCGGGTTCCAAAACACAAAAAATCTGACACAATTAACGCTCCAGAATTCTCAATCAAATTAACAAACTTTAAATCATCTATAATGCTTCCAACTAACAGAATTCTTTTTCGGAGATCTTTTATCCCTTCACTTTCTTTTAATTTATAATTAATTCGATGTAATTCTTGATTAGTAATATCTTTAGGAACAGAACTATTTGCAACTGAAATCTGTAATGCTTCAGCACCAGAAAGTTTTGGGTTTTCTAAAATTCGCAGTCTATGAATCTCTCTTAATAGTCTACGATTTTCATTATGAACCTTAATTGAATTTTCAAGGCTATTATCAGTTATATCAATATTATAAGCTGTTTCTAATTCTTCCTTTAATTCTACAATTTCTTGCCAATACCAATTAAATCCTTCTTCTGATATAATATGGGGTACAGAAAAGTAAAATCTCGGAACTTTCTTTTTAAAGCCCTCTCGATTAAAAACTTTCATATTAAAAATTTCAAACATCCTGCGACTATGATCACAGCTGTTACATATAAGGTATCCATCAAGAAAATCAAAGCCACCTCGTAACGCTAAATCGAGTGATGCTCTTACAAAACTACAAGTAAATCTCACCATCAATATATCTCCAAGTTCAGTTTTTTCATGTCCAGTCGCTCTTATTCTAAAAGGCAATAAATTAGCTGCATACAGTAATTCTTCAGGGATGTAAGTACAATAATAACCAATAACTCTTTTTCTACTTGCTTGCCATTCTTTAATGTATTCATTATTAATCGAATTAGAAATATTCAGAAAGGGGTCATTTTGTAAACTCATCTTCATTCACCTTTATCCTTGATTTTATACATTTCATGCTTACCAATTGCAATGCATCTTAATAGTTTTATAGTGGCTCCTAAAGAACCACTCATTTTAATTTTTCCGGTAATGATATACTTAAGAAAAAATCTTAATATTCCAAAAATATTATTTTTTGTTCGCACTATAGCACTTACTACACGAACTACTTCATCTCTTTTTACATTTAAAGTCACGCACGAAATGGGGTTTATAGATCTCCCCATTCGCGGTTCAAAATTATCTTTATTTTTTACAAGTACAAAAGTTAGATAACCATTTAAGGAGGGAAAATAAAATTCAATTTCTTGTCCCTCTCTTTTACCAATTTTCTTAAAAGGTTCATTGAATCCATATATTTCAATTAAAAGTTTAGCTAACCTTGCAATATTGAGTAATTTAGTTTCATTTATTAAGTATTGGGCTTTTTTTTCCCGGCTTAAAGGTTGGGAATCATTTTTTTCAATCATTTAATCAGCACGATATAGGTTTAATAATATCTTTATAAATTTGGTTTGTGATCATTTATTTTAATTTGTTCTTTTTTTATAAAAAATTAATTAATGAAGTAAAGTGTTTTTGATTTTAATTAATTTTTACAATTCAATAATCAATTTTAAAAAAGAATGGAAAAAATTTTTAAAATATTGTCACTTATTTATCAGAAAAGGTTGTATTATTTCGTGAGTAAAGTTAAAAAAGTAAGAAATAAAAAGAGTAACGAGTAAGGAGTAAAGATAATAATGATAAAACAAATTTCTATATTTTTACCAAACCACCCTGGTGTTTTAGTGGATTTAACAAAATTATTAACGGATCATTCTATTAATTTGAGAGCTCTTACGATCTCAGAGACTACGGATTACGGTATTTTAAAGATAATAGTAGACAAAACAAGTGAATGTATTCAGATTTTGGAAAGAGAAAGTTATTTAACAGCAGTGACAGAAGTTATTGCAATAGAGATCCCAGATAAACCAGGTTCTTTACATGAAGTCATAAAATTATTAGGAGAAAATGAGATAAATATCGATTATTTATATTCTACAATTGTTAAAAATGGTGCAATTATAATTCTTAGAGTTTCTGATAATAAAAAAGTAATTGAGTTATTAAAGAGTAAAAATATTAGAGTACTCGATAAAACCGATTTTTGAATATTTTAGTTTAAAACAACATTATTTCCTTTCTTTTTAAGATAACCTAAATAACATGCATTATTAAAGAACTGATAAAAATTCTTTCCAGTAATTTCTTCATTCTCTGCGTATTTATTAAATTCATCAAATTTAATTATTCCTTTTTCGTCACCGTAAGTTTTAACAATATTAATTAGAGTTTTCACGTTTTTATTAACATATTTCTTTTTTTCTTTTACCTTCTTTTTATGTAGTCGAGATTTTATTTTTTCGATATCGATCGTTAATTGTTCTATGGATTTTTGATAAATATCTGAATACAATGTTACTCCAAGTTCTCTAAACTTATTTGAATCGACGGAATTTGCTA
>JAHLWH010000233.1 GCA_019058015.1 Promethearchaeota archaeon
AATTATACCGTTAAGGGAAGTTATTTTTCTCCCCCATTATATATTCGCCAAATTAATTCAATTACTAGTTCAGTCTTGCAATTTTCTTTTTTATGTATAAATGTATATAATCAGAATACATCAAAATTATTTATTTTTGATGATTCTAAATATTAAATATAAATTAAAAGTTGTTGTCGATAAAGAAGATCTTAATTAATTAATAATTTCCTCATAACAATTATCTTAAATAAGGGCCTGTAGATCAGTGGAAGATCGCGAGTTCTAGAAATAGAAAATATCTATCTAGAAGCGATATTCGCATTCTCGAGGTCACGGGTTCGATTCCCGTCAGGTCCATTCTGATTCTTTTTATCAATAATTTATAATTAAATTTTAAAAAATTGTATTTTTTATTTTTTGAAAAAATTCCTTTGGAGGAGTAGCGTTGTATAAAAATATATTTATAACTTCTTGTTTGAATGTTATATCTTTTTCAGCTATTTTAAATACGGTATTAAGATTTTGACCCCTATTTTCAAAAAAAAAATCTGCCATTGAATGTTTTATTTTAAAATTTCGAATTATTTTCTTAATTTTTGGATGAAATTTATATTTTTTTAACGTATTTTCTGAGATATCTTCTTTTTCTAAAGCATTAATTGCAATTTCAGCAGCTACATCTCCTGATACTATACTTGCATGTATTCCCTCCCCACTTATGGGGGATACAAATCCTGCAGCATCTCCAATAAGCATTAAATTTTCTCCATATAAGCTTTTTTCTAATACTCCTACACTTGGTAAGGGATAAGAACCCATCCATATTTGTTTGTAATTCGATCTTGGTAAAAGATCTTCAATATTTGGGTTATTTAAAAACTCCTTGTAAATTTCATTTAAATTATAGCTAAAATTATCTTCTTCAAATGTCCCACAACCGATATTAAAACGGTGTTCATCTATAGGAAATATCCATCCGTATCCTTTATAAGGTCGAAAGAAAATATAAATAGAACTTGAATCTAAAGAGTTTTCCCCTTCTAAAATAGCACATTTTGCTATACCAAGTTGTTCAGTTTTCCATCGTTCTCTCAATCCTGATTTTATTGCCAATTTAGAACTCATTCCATCGGCTATAATAATTATTTTACCTAAATATTCATTAACACCTGAAGGTGTTTTTGTCCTAATTCCAATTTTTTTTTGATTTTTAATTACATAATCAAAGGAAATATTTTTATCAAAAAGTTCTACTCCCGCATCAATTGCAACGTCTCTCATTATATTATCCAATTCTAACCGATCCATTACAATTGAGTAATCTTTAAGTTCTTCCCATCTATTTTCCAATTTATAATATTTTGAGGAAAACATTACAATATTTTTCTTTTTTGGGATAAAGAATTTTCTTAACTGAGGATAATATTTAAAAATCCTCGCACTTACACCTCCTCCACAAGGTTTTCGCCAATTAGTATCTTTTTCAATTAACGCAACGTTAAAACCATTTTTAGCCAAAATTTCTGCACATTTAGAACCAGATGGACCAGCTCCAGAAATTATTACATCAAACATAGAAATTCATTAAAGATTATGAGAAATATATTACAAATAATTGAACAATTATTTATATTTTATCAAATATGAAACCTTCTTCTAAATCTTTCCTACTTCTTGACCCAAGTGATGTGTCATTTATAAAAATTTCTAATTCCTCTTTTGGAGGATCCCTCGCTTTTACAAGAATATATTTTTTATCTGCAATTTTATCACATTTTATGAAAATTTTATCATCCTTGTATTCAAATGTCCTCACTATTAATCCATCAATCCCCCATGCAATATTTTCTTTAAAATCAATGAATAAATCACCAAAGTGTTTTTTTGTGTATGCAGTAGCTGAAGCAGATGTGCCTACTCCCCAATCGAACAAAATATATCCAGGAATTCTTAGATTATGTCCTGAATGGCCATAATTTTCACAGATACATCCTCTATCAATACCATCAAGCGTTTCGATTCCTTTTAAGTTACCTGGACATTGTTCTTTAAGTTCTCTTAAAAGCATTAAAGCAAAACAAGCTCTCAATGCCGCAATTCCTCTTTCCATATATTCTTTTTTTCCTGTTTCTAAATAATATTCCATATAAGTCCGGACAAAGAGACCTTGTCTCGCATCACTCAATTCAACATCTGCATTTTGCACTCCAAAACCTCCAAATGTATTATAACTGATATAAGGCATATCCCAGATTTGTTGAAATAATGATAGAACGGATAAAACCCTTTCTCCTAATATTAAATAATCCTAGTTCTTAGTGATTTTATATAACTCTTTTAATCCTTCTGCGCTCCAATAAATTGATAAAGTATTTATGACATGAGATTTTGTGAAATTATCATATATATCAAAAGGTAAATGAGTGCAACTAAAGAAAGGTTCATAATCATGCCATTTATCTTGAGGAATAATTTCAGTTTGAATATATTTTGCACATTTTTCAGCAATTGGAATGATTCTTTTATCTTTAGAAATTTTATAATATTCTGTTAGAAACATTAAAGGTGCCCCTGTACTTGCCGAATTTAATAATGTATCTCTAATAATCGGCGTCTTATTATCCTCTTTGAAACCTATGTATGTGGGGATTGCACCATTATCTAATTGAAGTTCTTCTATTAGATCAAAAAGTTCCTTACATTTTTCTTTAATTCCATTAACTTCACCAAAATCTTCAAAAAACTTGATTGCCCAGTAAATAGCTAAGCAAATATCAACTAAGTGAAAATCATCAGTGAAGATAAAGGCTTTTAACCCATTTATTGTAGAAAACCTTATTGCATTTTCTTTCTCTGGTAAAATAACACTTGGAAATACACCTTTAATTCGAGGAAGATTTAATACTGTATTTAATGTTCTATTTCCCTTATCTTTAAGAAATTGATCATTCCATAATTTCGCAAAATATCTAAAACCATAACCAGTTCGAACATTTAAAAACCAAGCATTATTCCGCATCTCTGCGTTTCTTGTAATAATTGCATGATGACGTGTGAATTTATCAAATCTTTTAATCCAAAAGGGACTATTTGAAAACCTTGAAATTATTCTATTGATAAGTTTACTTTGACCAGATAATTCTATTGAACTTGTTTTTTTATATTTTTCAAGTTTTTCTGGTTTAATATATTTAAGTGGCTTTTTTTTGGAACCCATCCAAGATCTAAGAAAAACACCTCCGCATTCTATATTATCTATTTGAAAATTTCCCCAATAATTATGGCGTTTAAAAATTGCTTTAAAACCTTCCTCAACAAAGGTGTCATATGATAATACTTGTGGGTTACAATCAGCATATAATCTTTTTTTTCCATATCTCTCCCATAAAAATGAATTAATATATGCTAAAACATCATTAATAGGTGAGTCATTAAATAGTTTTACATAGTATCCAAAAATTAAATTTGAATCAGCTTTTATTTTCATATGTTTCTTTGGATTGTGACGAAATAGAATATGTTCAACGGATTTATAATTTCCGAAGCCAAAAGATAGTTGAGGAAAGTCCGTATATTCTTTAGTCTTTAAATTTAAATCTAATATAGTCTGGAAAGGTCTATTTTTCGCGAGGATATCTAAATCTGGAATTAATGAAAAAGAATATTTCCCTTTATTATATATTACAGCAGGAGAGCGAAAAATATGATCTGCCATAACATAATTTTCTTTTGGACGAATATGAGGAACCCAAGTATAATCTGGATTATTTCCTAATAATATATCATAATTTGAAATAAGTTTTGTTAATTTTAATTTATGATTAAATTTTATTGTATATTTAAAATGAATTAAATCATCATTTTCAATTGTAATTTCTAAAAGGATTGATATAATGGAATCTTTATAATTTAAGATTAAATTATTTTCAGATTTATTTTTGAGCATTAACGGTTTAGAATATATATAATTTTTAAATATAAAGAGTAAAGATCCCAACTTTTCCGAACTCCCGATAACAGGGATATACTCATTTCTATCTTTTATCTCAATTTTTTGAGAAGTGAATTCATCTTTTATGTCTAGAAGAACTCTAATTTTCTGATTTTCTATTATATTCAACGGAATTTTTTCTTACCACCTGGATTTTCCTAAGTTTAATCTTATTTTTATAAAAATATTTCGATTAAGAGATTATAATACTTTTTTAAATTAAACAATTGTTTATAAATAGTAAAGATATGAATTTATACCAGATAATTTAAAATATCCAATAACAAGACGATTTAATTAAAATAAAAAAATATTGTGATAAATTAGGATTAAAATTAGAAATCAGTTAAATTATCATTATATTTTATTTTTAAAAAAATTTTAATGAAATAATCATTACTTTTATTTTGAATGTAAAAAATTACATATTTAAGAGTTTGATTAATATGAATAAAGATCAT
>JAHLWH010000234.1 GCA_019058015.1 Promethearchaeota archaeon
AAAGACTATAAATTCATTGAGACTGATGAGATTATTGAAGAGATGGCTGGTAAATCTATTCCAGAGATTTTTAAAGAAGATGGAGAAATTAGATTTAGAGAATATGAAATTGCGGCTTGTAAGAAAGTTTCTCAATTAAAGAACGTTATTGTCTCTTGTGGGGGCGGTGTAGTTTTAAATAAAATAAATATTGATTATATTAAGCGTGATTTTCATATCGTTTTATTAACTGCAGCCCCTGAGGAAATATTGAAAAGAATAATGAAAGAGGGGGAAAAAAAAAGACCGCTTCTAGATAAACCAGATCCAATGGAGGAAATTAAGGTATTATTAAAATTTAGATCTTCTTTTTATGGCGCTCATGCAGTATTTACAGTTGATACAACCGGAAAGAGTATTGATGACATTGTTTCCGAAATAATTATTAAAATCAGTGTTTAATTAGTTCATTGAAAAGTAATCTTAACTTAGATTAGGAGATGTATTTTAATATTTCTCTTATTGTGGTAATTGATATTTGTCCCGGAGCAGTTTGGTCTTTATAAGACCCATAAGTAAGATATGAGCCAGCTTTTAGACAAAAGATTCGGGACAGTATTCCCAACTCACCCATACAAAAACTAATGATTTTTTGATTTTCTGTTCCCAATTCTTTACAAATTCTTAAAGGAATAATGTTATCTTCAAAGTTTTTCGCGTAAAAAATCAATTTTATTAAGTAATTTGAAGGAGATTTTTCTAAATTAACAGTAAGTTTATCAAATTTTGCTTTAAATTTTGATAATAGTTCTATAACGGTCTCATAATCAGGGGTTTTATTAAAGTTATGGTAAGAAAAGATAATTTTAACATTCTTATTAGAAGCTTTTTTAATTGCATTTTGCAGGAATTCATCATCATTATCCATTTCAATATCCACATAGGTTGGGCTTAGATTTATCACTTGATTGGTTATATCAAATCGTTTTTTATCTTCAATATCTAGCTTACCACCTTCACTAAATTTTCGAAAAGTTAAAATAACAGGAATTTTAACTCCAATAAGATTGAGTAATTCTTTTAAGAAGTTTAAAGTTAAGGATTCAATATTTTTAATATAATCCAATCGAAATTCAATGATGTCAGGTCTTAATTTTAATAATTCTTCGGTTTTTTCTTTCAATTTATTAATTTCAGTTGTTTCTACTGGAATTGGAATACAAATATTCATTTTCTATTTTTTAAACACTTATTTTAATATAATTTTAAATTTAATTTAAGAAAAAAAGAATAAAAGAGAATAAATTTTAATCTCGATAACCAATTGCTTTTTTAATTTCTTCTTCAGACATTGCCAATGTATCCGTAGAATCAATTTTTTGAAGTAAATTCTTATTTTTATAATGCTCTATTATTGGTTCAGCATTTTTTTCATATACATCCAACCTGTTATTTACCGTCTCTTCAGTATCATCTGAACGATGCTTTAGTTCTGCACCACATTTATCACAAATCCCTTCCTTTTTTGGTGGTAAAGTATAGATATTATAAATCTCACTACACTTAGGGCATGAAACCCTTCCTGTTAGCCGTTTCATGATAATATCACGTGATACTTCTAATAATAGAAAAGCATCAATATCAGTTATTTCATCAAGGGCTTCCGCTTGTTCTATAGTGCGGGGAAAACCATCAAGTAGAAACCCATTCTCTTTTGCATCATTTTGACTCAGTCTATCTTTTATCATATCTATTACAACATCATCTGGAACAAGAGCACCATCATCCATGTATTTTTTTGCTTTCAACCCTAATTCGGTTTTATTCCTTAAATTCTCCCGAAAAATATCCCCTGTGCTTATATGAGGTATTTTAGGTAAAATTGTTTTAATTTGTCCAGCAAATGTGCCCTTACCACCTCCAGGGGGGCCAAATAAAACATATTTCATGTTAAAATTTACACCAATATCTAATATAGTTTGAATTATTAATATTTAATAATTAATATATCGTTTTTTTCTAATTATTATTTACAATAATAATAAATATTGAATATACTTTATTGCTATAAATTAAAATTAAAGAGGAAGTGGTTTTTTTGAGTATTGAATTAACTGAGCCAAGAATAAAAGGGAATAAAAGTTTGGAAGAGTGTATATTTGAGAGGGTAAGTGTTAGGAGTTTTAAGGATAAGGAAATTGAAATCGAAAAAATATCCCAAATTTTATGGGCAGGTCAAGGTAAAAAAGGGTATAAAAGGACCGTTCCATCAGCAGGTGCCACTTATCCTTTAGAGTTATATATTACAATTAAAGGTAAGGGTTTTTTTCATTATAATTCTAATATAAATCTATTAGAATTAAAAAACGAAGGTGATTTTGGAAAAGATTTAGCTAATGCATCTTTAAATCAAATGTTTATCTATGAAGCACCAATGAATATTATAATTTGTGCTGATTTCAATAGAACATGCGATCATTATGGTAAAAGAGGTGTGAGATACGTTTATATGGAAATTGGTCACTGTGCACAAAATATTGAATTAGAAGCGGTTGCATTGGGGTTAGCTTCCGTTCCTATTGGTGCATTTCATGACGATGAGGTAAAGAAAGTATTAGATATACCTAAAAATCTTGAACCGTTATATATTATTCCTATTGGATATCAAAAATAAAAACCTATTTCTTTAAAACCTCATTAATTTTATCAGCTAATTTTTCAAAATCGAAAGGTTTTTCAATAAAATCAACTGCTCCAATTGAAAGTGCTTCTTCTCTAACCGTTTTATCTGCACTAGCAAAAATAATTTTTGGGTTTTTTCCAAGACTAATAATTTCTTTTGTAGCATCAATTCCACTTTTAATCGGCATCCGATGATCCATTAAAATAATATCTGGTTTTTCTGAAAATGATTTAAATTTCTCAACAGATTCCTGCCCATTCTTTGCAATCCCAATAACTTGAAATCCCCAAAAACTCAATAATTTTTGATATAGATCTCGGATTGCTCGATCATCCTCAACGATAAAAATGTTTGTTATTTTCCTAAACCTCTGGAATTATTATAATAAAATTACTTCCTTTTGAATAGTCTCCTTGAATTTTATCTTCCACCCAAATTTCTCCATTATATAGTGATATAATTTTCTTTACTAATGATAACCCCAACCCCATACCACTTGTGCTCTTATCTGCTCTATAAGCCCTTTCAAAAATTATCTCTTTTTGATCATCAGAAATTCCGTTACCATTATCAATAAATTCCATTTTAAGAAATTTACTACCCTCTTTTTTAATTTTTGAAAATTTAATGAGAATTTCAACAATGGGGCGTTCATTATATTTTACAGCATTAATTAATATGTTTTCAAATACATCTATTAAGAGATCATTTGCTTTAACAAACAATTTTTTTTTTCAGTCTCAATCTCTGCATTAATTTTTCTCTTCTGGAAATTTTTCTTCAAAATCTCTACTGATTCTTTTAAAACCTCACAAACTTTTATACGTTGTGTAAGAATTTGAGTCTTATCCAAATCAGATAGTTTTTGTACATTTGAGATCAAGGTTGCACCCCTTTTAACTTGCTCTTTTGTAGTATTAAACATACTTCTTACTTCAGGTAATATAGTTTCCTCACCTAAATAATGTGTAGCAATTTCTATTGAAGATAAGATATTCTGAAGAATATTATTCATATCGTGAGCAAAAAGATCCTTATAAAAATTAACACGATTATAAGCTTCGCGATAATTTTCTTGCGATTCTTTTAGTTTTTGTTCTGCTTTTTTCCTCTCTGTGATATCCTGTATTATAAATTGTATCAAGGATTGATCCTCTATCTTTATTAAAGAACCATGGAGATTTGTCCATATTATACCTCCAATTGATCTACTTAATGGAAACTCAAATGATTCTGTAGCTTCACCTCTAAGCGCTTGTTTGAACTGCTTTTCGAATAATGGTATAAGAGGTTTATTTCTCTCATTTAATGAGAAAATTTCTCTGAAATTTCTTCCGATTAAATAATCTTTCGTATGCGTAGAAAGAAAATGATTTGTAGCAGTATTACAATCTATAAGATTTCCTTGTAAATCCAAAAGACCTATGGAATATGGAGAACTTTCGAATAAATGTCGATATTTTTCTTCGGATTCCCTTAATTTTTGTTCCCAATTTTTTCTTTCTGTGATATCACGGGTTAGACTGTAAAAACCTATTTTTTTTCCATTAGAATCTAATTTCATATTACAAATTCCTTCATATATTCGTTTCACTCCATCATATCTAGTAGTCTCAACCTCAAATGTTGCACTAGGAACCTCTTCTCTATAAACTTGATTGAAGATCTTGAATAACATTTTTTTATATTTCTGATCCACAAAATCTGCATAATATTTTCCTATCATTTCATCTTTTGGAACGCCATAGTAATTACTATGATATTTATTTACAAAAGTATAATTACCTTTCAGATCAAGTTCAAAATATCCTTCTTCAATATTTTCAAGTATATTTCGATATTTTTCTTCCGATTCTTTAATCTTCCGTTCCGCTAACACACGCTCAGTAATATCACGGCTGATTCCGAACAAGACATCTTGATCATCCCAACGACCTTTAGTAAAAATCGTTTCAACGGGAATTATTTTCTCTTCCTTGGTAATAAATGGAATATTACAAGAATTAATTTTACCCTCAACTAAGTCTCTGAAAATTCTAAGCGCACGATCGTGTTGGGCAGGGGAATAAATTTTTAATATATTCATTTTTAACATTTCCTCTTCTGAATAATTTAAGGTTTTTAAAACGGAAGGATTAACACTGAGAAAGCGTCCATCGAAATTCAGAACAAATATTAATTCTTGCATAGATTCGAATAACGTTTGTAAATTTGCCTGACTTTCTTGAAGAGCTTCTTCGGTTTGAATTTTTTCAATAATTGTACCGGTCTCTTGTGCTATAGTTTGAAATATTTTTTTTTCTTCGTTTGAGAAGAAATGACGATTTTTAGAGGCAATATTTATTGCTCCAAAGACTTTATTTTTTACAAAAAAGGGGATACTGGCAAAGGATAATATTCCCCACTTTTTTGAACGCCTAGGATGAATTTTGGAATAATCATCTGTAATAAGTGGCTGCCCTTCGTTAAAAACAATATTATAAGCACCTTCGTCGATTTTAACTCGCTTAACATCTTTAATAAAATCGGAAGGAAGCCCTTTAAAACAAGCTAATTCAGCAATCCTTGTGCTTTCATCCACTAAATAAATACCACCCCCTTCAAAATTCATCAATTCAAGGGTTGAATTTAATACATTTTCTAATAACAATGATAAGTCCTTAATTTTATTTACCGCTATTATAATTCGGTTTAAAACTTCCATTTTTCTTGCGTATTCTTTTATATTTTCTTCTGCCTTCTTGCGTTCGGTTATATCTAGAAGTGATGCTACACTTTTTTTGGTTCTAGGAATCATATCGATAGTTATCAATATATTCCGAATATCACCTCTTTTATTGATGAAATGAAACTCGTAACTTTTTGGAGCAATGTCAGAGGTTTTTCTGCGTGAGTAATGATACTTTTTCATCATCTCTAAATCTTCTTTGATAACAAATTCAGTCCATTTTTTTTTCCATTCAATCTCTTCTTTTGAGTAACCAGAGAGTTCTTCAAACTTTTCGTTTGCAAGTGAAATGGTGGTGTCCTTCTCGATTATAACAGTTGCAGTTCCTGTATTTTCAAAAATAGTTCGGTATTTTTCTTCAGATTCCTTTAAATTTAGTTCCTTCTCTATTCGCTTTCTTGACTCCAATTTTTTATCCTTTTTATTCAATTTTAATCATCATTTTTTTATTTTAATATAACACACATATAAAGTTAAAATTATTAAATTAAAATTTAAGTAGGAAAATAATTGAATTAGAAAATATTGATTCTTGATCTTTATATTTAATACAAATATTTCATATAAAGTTTAAAATTATTTTATATACGAAATTCGATTCTATTTAAAAATTATATAAAAATTAATATAGGATATAAATTAAGAAGAAAAAAATGTAGATATTTAAATTTACATAAATAATTGCGAATATCTATCCTTTGATCCAGGTTCTTTTTGCGGTAAATGCATTTGTTGAGCTTTTTGGGCTAATTCCATCATCTTATTTTTTATCTCTTTACCACGGTCTAATAAATCTGAGACATCAACTCCCAATTGATAAATAGTATTGAGAGCCTTTATTATTTCCGCGCCCCCTTCTGGTGTTGGAATCTGCTGGTATGCATCAGTGAATAAAATATATGCATCAATGGGATTATTCAAGCATTCATTTAAAATTGAGGCTTCAGGTCCTACCACTAAACCTTTAGGTATAATCTCAAAACCGAGTTTTTCAAGTTTTTCCTTTATCTCTTTCTCAGCAGCAAAAAAAACCTTAAACTCTTCGACCATATGCAATGTGGGAATGCCTTGTAGTATCACCATTTCATTAGCTTTTATATCTTGAGACAGAGCCCAGTTGCAAATTGTCCTGGCAAGGTCAGAATAGTCTTTTGGACTAGAAAATGGGAGCTCACAAACACCAACAATTAAATTCTTATCTTCAGAATAATATAATCTAAAAGGGCGCCTTAATATCCCATCTGTAAACACTGCAATAGGCGGAAATGAATCGCTTGCAACAAACCCGATTTGTTTAATATCTTCAATTTTTTCAACCAACTCGTTAGTTACTATAGGTCCAATTAATCCAATACCTGCAAATCCCAAAATAATTGTAGAGTTTGGCTGAATTTCTTTAGGATCAACCTCTAATACAACCCTGCTTTTTTTACCTCGCTCGCAAATATATTCCTTTGTCATAATATTCTCACAAAAATTTGATTTTCTAAAGAAGTAATTGTAATGAATATAATTAATTCTTTCTAATATTTACCAAAGATGATATATAATAAGAAATTTTTATATACTTCTTAGATGTTAAAGAAAAGGTAAATTTATTTTATTTATAAAAAAGTAATTAATATCATTAAAGTAAATAGTTGTGCTGAAAAAATAAATGAATATTCCAGATATATCAAATTTAATTTATTTTATTCATTTTGGCACCCAAGAAAATATATATTTTTCTTGGAAATCAAAATATAGACCAAAAGCTTTCATTTTTGATTACGCAATTGCAAAAGATGCAATTAAATCCAATATATATTTCCATTTAAATAAGGGAGATGTTAAGATCGTATATCAAAAAAAGAATAACTTTATTTATATAATTGGGGGACATATCTCTGTTCAGTTTCAAATTCTTGAGGCATTATTGGATTATCTTTCAAAAAGATTTATGGAAATTTATGGAGATATGCTATTTGAAATTTTTGATATTGGGACTGATGATTTCTTTAAAGACTTTATTTCAAAAATAGAAGATGCGATTAAGCAAATTCCTAATCAAGTCGGGAACGTAATTAACGCGTATTGTAGAATTTGTGGCAAATATGTAAACGTTTATGTGAAAAAAAGTATGATTGAAGATGCAGAGGATTACCCAGTCGCTTTAGTGTATATGCATCACGGCCACTCTCTTTTATTATATATAGATGCTGATTTCAAAGTAAGGGGTGCCGAAATCGTTTCAATTACCGGTTAAAGATTCTACCTCAGCCTTTTCCTCTAATTATTATCAATTATTATTTCTTTTAGAAAAAATTGAACACCTACTGTTAGCTTAGTATCAGGGATAAATTTTCCTTCCACATATCGGTGTCGGAGTGAGGTTTTATCAACACCTCCTTCGCCAGCTACAATAATCTTTAAAAAAGATGTGCTCTCTTCCAACTTCTGAGTATCTTTTGGTTTTGTTTTCTTCTTAACTTTACCACTTTTTATGATATCAGTAGGCTTCTTTATTCACTTTTAAAATAACTTCATAAAAATCTGAATTTCATATTCTATTAGTTTTTGAAAAATTTATTACTTTTTTCTAGAAATTCCACCATCCATAAATTATGGAAATAATACCCCCAATTAAAACAACGAGATTCAATACGAGATCGCCTTTATTTGAACTAAATCTACCTTGTTGTTTGTTATAAGTTAGATCTATTAAACCTAAAAACACTAAAGCGCCTCCAGAAATTAAACTGAAAATTACTCCAAAACTTTCTCCTAAGAAATTTCCGATTGCAGCCAAGATCAGGGTCGGAACAACCCAGCCAAGGTCAGGTACTGGAAAGCTTCTTTCATGGCTTAAATAGGCTTCTGAATTTTCCGGATTTTTATTTTGTACTTTGAAAAAATCAATCCAAAACCAAATAATCGCTGCGCTTCCTAAGATTTGCAAAATTGCCATTAAAATATTAAAAATTTTTATCAACTCCAATTGATTTAAAATTATTTAATATAATTATATGCATTTAATTAAATTAAGAGTTTTTCAAACTTTATATACTAAAATTTTTAAAGGTGATAAAAATATTTGATAAATTTTTAGAAGGAAAGGGTGCCGTTATAACTGGTGCTGCTTCTGGATTTGGAAGAGATATTGCCTTAAAATACGCAGAATTAGGTGCAAACCTGGTTTTAAATGACATAAATGAGGAAGGACTTGATGAAACCGCAAAAATGGTTAAATCTAAATTTGGCTCCCAAGTGCTCTCTATTATAGCTGATGTGTCAATTGGGGATGAAGTAAATCAAATGAGGAAAAAAGCCTTTTCTACTTTTGATAATATATTTGTGCTAGTAAACAATGCAGGAGGAGGTGTCTCGTCTTTTAAAAATATTCTTGCCAGAACAGAAGAAGATTGGCATAAAATTTTAGATATTAATTTAAAAAGTCAATGGTTGATGGCTAAAGCGTTCTGTAGAAAAATGAAACCACAAAAATTTGAACCAATATCTGGGAAGGTAATTAATATGGCTTCAATAGCTGGTGTGCGGCCAGAAGCACAAACACCCGTGTATAGCATAGCTAAGGCTGGAATTATTGCGTTAACAAAAATATTGGCAGAACAACTCGCACCAAAAATGACGGTTAATAGTATAGCTCCTGGATACCATATAACTGGACTCTATAATAATTCAGAACAAGTATTAAAAGACGCAATGGAGGTTCAGGGTATAAAAACCCCCTTAAATAGATTGGGAACAGTTGAAGATGTGTCAAAAGTTGCTGTATTTTTAGCCTCACCACTCTCTGATTTCATTACAGCTGAAAATATCGTTGTAGATGGCGGTGTAATTACAGTAGGTGTGGCTGCACATTTATAAACTAATTATAACCTAAAAATATTAATTTTTCATTTTTTCTTTTTATATAAAGGCGGAAATGAAAATCTTTTTTATCAGACGCTGGTTCTGGAAACAAGATTCTACTTTACAGTCATTAAATATTAATATATTATTGAAAATAAACAAAGGTTTAATCTGAAAAAAAATTATCTTACATTTATTAGCTTATTCTAATAAAATATAAAAACAAATTTAAAATTAAACCTATAACTATGATTTATGAGGAAATATGTCATCAGACGTTTTACTTTCAGTTAAGGATATTTCTATTCTCTCGGAAGATAGGCAGTGTAATATTGTTGATACAATATCATTTGATGTGATGGAAGGAAGTATTCATTCGATAATTGGACCTAATGGAGCAGGAAAATCAACCTTAGGATATGCAATAATGGGAGTTTACCATCCATGCAGTGGTAAGATTTTTTTTGAGGGGGAAGACATTACAGACTTGTCTATTACGGAGAGAGCAAAGAGGGGAATTACACTTGCTTGGCAGACTCCAACTAGGTTTGATGGTTTATCGGTTTATGACTATATTGGTGTCAGTGTCAAAGATAAAAATTTAATTGAGCAAAGAGTGGGAGAAGCGTTAGAAATAGTTAGTTTAGATCCGGACATTTATCTTAAGCGAAAGGTAGATGCAAATTTGAGTGGAGGAGAGAGAAAGAGAATCGAATTAGCTGCAGTAATTGCGATGCGTCCTAAGCTTGTTATTTTAGATGAAGCAGAGGCGGGAATGGATTTAATCGTTTTAGAGTCTTTTATGGACATTTTCAATAAAATTAAAAAGCTCGGAATGACCATCTTATTAATTACCCACCGAGAAGATATTGGAATGGTTTCTGATAATTCAACACTGATTTGGGATGGAAAAGTCTTGGCAAATGGCCCTTTTCGGGATATTATGGTCTTATATTGCCAAAAAGCGGGATTAAAAAAGATTTGCAACAGAACATTGTTTAATCAGTTTGATGAATGTATAGATAAAATTATTGAAGAGGAAACACGGGAAAATAAAATATGAGTGAAAGAAGTGATTCTAGTGAAATCTTAAATAGCTTAGAAAAATATAATCTTGATATTAGTGATTATCTTCCATCTCATAGTGGTCCAAAATTAGTTCTGAATTTTAATAAGATAACAACCGTTAGTGAAGTTGAGGGTATAATACTCAAAGGTCGAGAGATTGAGAATGGAATTATAGCTGACATTGTGATTAAAGAAGGAACTGTATTGGAAGATCCTATCCATTTATGTTTCGGAGTCAATAAAGAAACAGGGCTCCAAGAAATCTTTCCTAGAATCATCGCAGAAGATAATAGCAGCGTGACTTTACAGGCTCACTGCTCTTTTCCAAATGCAAAAAACCTAACTCATAAAATGTTTGGACACATATACGTTGGTAAAAATTGCAAATTCGTTTATAATGAAACACACTATCATGGTGAGCATAATGGGACCACCGTAGCGCCAGTATCTTATGTTTATGTGGGAGAAAATAGTTATTTTGAGAATAATTTCTTTTTAACTCAGGGAACAATTGGTCGTATGAAGATTCAAATAGACATTTATGCTTTTAAGGATAGTATAATCAATTCAAATGTGAAAGCTTTTGGTAAAAATTCATTGGATTCAATTCGTGTAAGAGATGCAGTCTTTTTGGAGGGAGAAAATGCCAGAAGTATAATAAAAATGAAAGCTGCAGCCATTGGTGGAGGTGAAGTAATGATGTTCGGTATTACAGAGGGCAATGCAGCGAATACAACAGGTCATGTGGATTGCACTGAAATCGTAAAAGACCGAGGATCTAGATGCCGAGCAATCCCCCTTATTAGGGCTACTGATGAGAGTTGCCATATAACTCATGAAGCAAGTTTAGGTAAGGTAGATTCGGCACAGTTAAATGCATTAATGGCTCGTGGTTTGGATGAAGATGAAGCAACAGATTTAATTATAAAAAACATGCTTTAATGAGGTGTCAAAATAGTAAAAGAAAATACAAAATATAATATGCATAGATTTATAGGGAAACAAATTATAGATGAGATTCAGCCTTGGTTTGAATTTTCTACAAGTTTACCATGGGACGAAAGAAGTCCTCTGTGGGTATTTGATAATAAGGTAAGAAGGCAAATATTAGTTATATTATCTGAAAGTCCTTTAACCCTTGAAGAAATTATTGAACGAGTATTGTTTAAACCAGCGCCATTGATAATAACAAAAGAAGAATATGAACCAAAAATAATATATCAATGGGATAAAAGAACGATTGAGAATCATTTATTTAATTTAGAATGGTATGGACTTGTCAGAAAGAACGTTGATAAATATGAAATTAACTTTCCAATTCTTAATAAAGAGCAACTAGACGATGTTGAGAATTACGTTATTAAATTTGCAGAAAATTGGGTAAAAGTAATTGAGGAATCCAAGGAAGAAATCTTAAGTAAATACCAAGGAATACATAAAAACACTCCAACAATGGATATAATTATTGAAAAAATTATTGAAAAATTATGGGGAACTCTTAAAAAGAAGGGATTAGTTTCCAATAAACCGAATCTCAAGCATCTATGGGGAGAACAGTTAAGAAAAACTAAATTCAATGAATGGGTCTTAAAAAATTTTAAATAATTATAAATTTCTTATTTTATGCCTTCTATTTTTTTATTAAATAAGGTGAAATTTTAATGAAAATATTACACCATGGTTTAACATTTCGATCAAAAGAAGAAAGCGATAAATTATTTATAGATTTTCTGGGTTTAGAAATAAAGCGTTCTTTTATGGGCGAAAAATGGCTAATGAAGGAATGTTTTGGGGTAGATCAAGACATTGAAATAATTCACTATGGAAATGAAGAAGTCTTATTAGAAGTATTCATAATTGATAATGTCTCAGTAAAAGAAGATAAAATTGTTCATATTTGCATAAAAGTCGATGATAGGGATTCCTTGGTTGATAAAGCAGCTGCTATGGGAATCGAATCAATAGTTATTCCAAGAAAAGATAGTGAGAAAGGTTATTATTTATTCATTCGGGATTCTTCAAATAATTTTTATGAGATCAAATAGGTTTAAAATTGTTATTTGATTTTGAGAAATTATACTAAAATGAATATTATGGGGAAATTATATGCAATTGTATTTCATATCAGACAGAGGATTTTTAATAAAAATCAATAAATACGACTTTTTAGATGAGGACGTTTATGTAACTGATGATGGTAGCACTGTTTATATCTGGTATGGGCTAAGAGCTGCTAAAGAAAAAAAAGAAGCAGCTTTACGAACAGCTCGGCATATAGTTAGAGAAAAAGTAGGTTCTGCAAAAATTCTCTTAATGAATCAAAATGATGAATATGGTGCTTTTTTAGCCATGATGAACGATTTAAAAGGTGGTATATTAGAAGATGGAACTTTTAAAACAAGACCTGAATTAGATTTAGAGGAGATCGTAGAAAAACCTGAATCCGATTTTGGTTTAGAATCTATGTTTAGAGTTGCAGCATATTATATCTCGTTAGAGAACTATAGTTATGATGAGCTTTGCTGGCTAATAGCCGAAAAACAACTCTTCATTATGAAGGGTAAAGCAAACACAACAGAAGATGAGATCAGGCAGAAAGCGGAGGAGATATATAAATCATCGACCACATACGATGAATTGGCGTGGTTACTTGGAGAATTGGATATTCTGGTTGATCAAGGCTATCTTAAAATCGATTAAAAAATTGAATAATCTTACTTTTCTACTTTTAAATATATTAATATTTTAGTTAGTTTAAGTAAGTAAAAATTAAAAAAATTAAAAATAAACATATTAATAATTCTTTTTTACTTTACCTGGCTTTATATTGTTCTTTGGTTATTTTTTGTTTATATATTAAAATAAGAAAAGGGAATGTATTGGTAATATTAAAAATAGTAAAAAATTTATTATCCTATTCCTTCTTTTGTTTGGCTCTATAATTTTCTATTGCCTTACGTAATCCATCAGAGGCTAAGTTAGAGCAGTGCATTTTAATGGGGGGAAGACCATCTAATGAACCTGCAATATCATCTCTTGTTATTTTCATAGCCTCATCTATTGTCTTTCCTTTAGCTAACTCCGTTATCATTGAAGAAGTAGCAATTGCTGCACCACACCCAAAAGTTTGGAAGGAAATGTCATCAATCCGATCATCCTTTATTTTAATATAAATATACATTAAATCTCCACAGACTGGGTTTCCGACCTCTCCCACAGCATCTGCATCCTTCATTTCACCCATATTTCGGGGGTTTCTAAAATGATCCATTACTTTTTCTGAATACATTTCATTTATACCTTATTTTTAATCTTTAATTAATATTTTTATATTTTAATGGTGCTGGTCAGTTTCGTATGTTGGATCAAACATATATTTTTTCCCCTTTTTTAAGGGAGACATCTTTCTCAATTTTTCGATAATAGGAGGGAGTTTTTCTAAAAAATAGTCAATATCTGCTTCAGTTGTATATCTTCCCATAGTAATTCTTAATGAACCATGTGCATCTTCAGGTTTTTGACCGATGGCTAATAATACATGAGAAGGTTCTAAAGATTTTGAAGAACACGCCGAACCTGTGGAGGTGGCTATACCTTCCACATCTAAACTTAAAATTATAGATTCTCCTTCAATATATCTAAACCCTAAATTAACATTGTTTGGTAGACGCTTAGTATAGTGCCCATTAAGATAAACATCTTCAATATTTTCAGTAATTTCCTTTATAATTTTATCTCTAAATTTTGTTAATTTTTCAGATTCTTCCTTCATATTCCGTTTGCATAATTCTACTGCTTTTGCAAACCCGGCAATACCCGGAACATTTTCTGTGCTTGACCTCAACCCCCTTTCATGCCCTCCGCCATGTAATAGCGGTTCGATATACTTACCCCACCCTTTTCTTACACCGTGTCCCCTGATATATAATAATCCAACTCCTTTTGGTCCATATAGCTTATGCGCCGAAGCTGAAAGTAGATCTATATTCATCTCTTCAACATCGATTGGAACTTTTCCAAGAGTTTGAACAGCGTCAGTATGAAATATAACATCGTGTTTTTTTGCGATTTCTCCAATTTCTTTTATTGGTTCGATTGTTCCTATTTCATTATTTGCAAACATTATGGATATCAAAATTGTTTTATTGGTGATAGTTTCTTCCAATTCTTTTAAATCAATCAATCCGTATTCATCTACAGGCAAATAACTCACTTTGAACCCTTGTTTTTCCAGATATTGACAAGTATGTTGGACAGCATGATGTTCAATTGCGGAAGTAATAATGTGGTTGCCCCGTTCTTTACTCTTAAAAGCTACTCCCTTTATTGCTAAATTATCAGATTCAGTTCCAGAAGACATGAAAAAGATTTCATCCGTTTTAGCATTAATAAATGAAGCCACAGTTTCTCTGGAGTTTTCTAATATTTGAGCTGCTTTTTGACCCATAGTATGAAAACTCGATGCATTTCCATATGTTTCTCTATAATGATTCTCAATTTCTTTGATAACCTCAGGATCCATTGGAGTTGTAGCAGCATAGTCTAAATATACATATTTCATTTCTACATTCACTTATGATTTAATTCCTTCTCAACAATTTAATTATTTTTCTTATATTTTAAAAAATGCCTTACTATTTGTTAGAACACGAAAAAGCAAATTACGCATTTCTTTTTAGAATTTATTAATTATCTTATGATATATAACAATTATGTCGTCTTAAAAGAATTTTCAACTTTTTTCAATAAATTTTCTATAGTTCTTCTTTCTTTTATACTAAAATTAGATTCAAAATCACTTCTTATAGAGGTGCCATAATAAGTATTACCAAAAAAAGTATTACATTTCTTTATTGATTCTAATAATAACTTTTCATCTCCTACATGTAAATATATTGAAATATCATTAATTATTAGAATATTTGTTGGTTTTTGGATATATCTTTCGAGAGCTTTTGAAGTTATAAGATAATTATGATTTGCATTTCTATACAATTCCTCTTGATTTTTCGCATTTAGGCGGGGAGGAATAATTTCTCCTTGTAAATTAAGGTAATTACAGATTTTGCTTTTCTCATAAAAATCTTTTATTCTACCTCCAATATTTTTTCCTTTAATCATTATTAATTGTGGTGCAAAATCCAAAATGCTAATTTCCTTAGGATTTATTTGTTTATCTTCTAAAAGAAATCGTATGAAATTTGCCGTATAGAATGTCTTTTTAGTATCGATTTCGCCGTAGATTATAGTCATATGCCCGATTAAACTCTCGAAATTTATATTATTATAAAAACTCATTTTTCAATTGAAAAAAAATTTAAATTTGTCTTTAAATTAAAAGAAATCCTTCCAAGTTATTCCAGCTTTCTTTAAGACTTTCAGCATTAAAAATCCCAAAATAGCTCCAGGGATACAGCTTAACGCGAATAGACCCCACCAAAATAATATGCCTTCAAATGTTGGAACTCCGTAAAGAGGTAGAAGAAAATCTGAAATAGTGCCACCAATAAAGATTGTGCCTATTGGATCCGTTAAACTGGCGTAATCAACATATTTTGGTTTTTTTTTGCGTAACATATAAGAAACTGTTCCAGTTATAAGTGCTCCAGAGATACCCCCAGGAAATGCTAATATCGACCCAATTCCTAAACTAAAACGTAAAACTGCAATAGCTAAGGCAGTCGTGCATGCTAAACTTAACCCCACTAACACACCCATCATACCATTTATCATATGGGCATATGGGTTAATTTTTGAACCAAAAATTTCAAAGTAAGCAAAAACATTAAGGTAGCTAAGAATTAAACCAACTCCAACAAATACAGCAGAAGTTGCAATTCTCTTATTTTTGTTAGTTTTAAATAATTTTTTATCTTTTTGCTCATCAGGTAATTGATTAGAATTAATTTCTTCCATATCTCCATCTATTAATTCTATGTTTATATACAGTAAAAAACCACATTTTCATTTATAATAGATAACCTTCTTTTATATCTTCAATGTTTATTCCTAGCTCCTTTAGTTTCTCTCGTATATCATCAGGAATATCGAAAATCTTCTTTTTCCTTAATTTAACACGAGTCTCTGCAATAATATTCAATAAAGCTTTTATTAATTTATCTTTCTCATCCATTGAGTCAATCCCATATTCTGATATTTTTTGCTCTAAATTAGGGAATATTCCAAATATTTTATCAATTTTGGCAATAAATTCAAAAAATTTATCTTTAATTTCTTGTGTAATTTTCAAATTTTTTTCTAATATCTCTCTATTAAGCTCCCTTATTAACGATAACAATTCTGCAATTGCGATAGGTGTGTTAAAATCATCATCCATCGCTTCGATAATATTTGATTCAGCATCATTAATTTTTAAAAGTAAATTATCAACTTCAGAAGATCTTTCTTTTATTGGAGGAATTTGGTTAATTTTCTTTATTGTATTAAGTAATTTTTCGTAATTTTTTTCAATCTGCTTCATATTCTCTAAAGAATAATTTATGGATTTTCGGTAATGCGAAGAAATTAAAAAGAATCTAACTACCATAGGGTCAAATTTCTTTACAACTTCAGAAACTAGAAAGAAATTTCCCAAACTTTTTGACATTTTCTCATCATCGATATTTACAAAACCATTATGTAGAAAATAATTCGCAAATGGCTTACCTGTGAATGATTCAGATTGTGCAATTTCATTCCTATGATGAGGAAATTTCAAATCTTGACCACCTCCATGAATATCAATTGTTTCCCCTAAATAATTGATTGCCATTGCTGAACATTCGATGTGCCAACCGGGCCGACCCTTACTCCACGGGCTTTCCCAATATGGTTCTCCTTCCTTCATTTTTTTCCATAAAGCAAAATCTCTTGGGTCTAATTTGTCTTCACCATATGCAACATCTTGATCTTCTTCGATTTCTTGTTCAATTTCCTCTTCAATATCTACGTTTTGAAAAATTGTCTTGTATTTCGGAAATGAATTTACAGAAAAATATACAGAGCCATTTTTCTCATAAGCAACACCTTTTTCTATCAGACCTTGAATAAATTTTATCATAAAGTCGATAGTCTCCGTGGCTTTGGGATTTTTATAATCCTTCTCAATATTGAGAATATCCATAATTTCCATATATTCCATTATATATTGTTCACTGAGTGTGATTGTATCAATACCTTTCTCATTGGCCCTGTTAATTATCTTATCATCAATGTCAGTAACGTTTTTTACGAGTTTAACATTAAAACCCTTGAATTCAAGATACCTGCGAATGATATCAAATACTACTGCTGACTTTGCGTGTCCCAAATGAGGTGAGTCATAAACCGTTGGACCGCAGACATACATAAGAACCTCATTAGGACTTATTGATTTAAACTCTTCTTTTTGAAATGTTAAACTATTATATACTTGCAGCATACCTTGATTATTTTAATTTATTTTATAAATGTTTTTAAACAAAATAAGCCAGTGGAGGGAATCGAACCCTCGAATAACCGCTCTGCAGGCGGTCTCCTTAGCCACTCGGATACACTGGCTTTAATAACTGGCGATTTATAAAAAAATGTGTTTTATAACAAATAAATCTTATCTTAATATTCTTATAAAATTATTTATAGGTTTGTTCCCACCATTCTTTTATTGATTCTATGTATTGATCGGTCCATAGAGTTGGCAAGTCACATCTGTGAACGCACTCCAGACATCTCTCCGGGCTAAATATTGGATGGCTAATATATTTTTCCCCCCCATCAGGAAGGACTACAACCATTATTCCCTTCTCCATCTTTCTAGCATAATCGATTGCAATTTTAATTGCAGCACCGGAACTTATTCCGCAAAAAAGTCCCTCTTGAAGGGTTAACATTCTAGATCCATGCTCAGATTCTTCAATATTCACATAAAATTTTTCGTCTATTCTTGACTCATCATATATTTTAGGTACATAAGAAACTTCCAAATTTTTTAATCCCTGAATTCTTTGTTTAGGTAAGGGTTCCACAGCTATAATTTTTATATTTGGATTATACTCTTTTAATCTTTTAGAAACACCCATTAATGTTCCTGAAGTTCCTAAACCTGCCACAAACACATCAATTTTACCGTCAGTATCTTCAATTATTTCTTGGGCAGTATGTAAGTAATGAGCTTGAGGATTATTAGGATTTGAATATTGGTCTGGATAGAAATATTTATCGGGGTCCTCATTAACAATTTTTTTAACATAATCTTCTGCTCCATTCATTCCATCATCTGCTGGTGTGAGTGTAATTTTTGCTCCATAAGCGGTTAAAATTTTTCGGCGTTCTACACTCATAGACTCAGGAATAACTAGCTCTAGTCGATAACCTTTAACCGCAGAAATTAAAGCAAGTCCTATACCTGTATTACCCGATGTTGCCTCTATTATTATTTTATCTTTGGTTAGTCTCCCCTCGTTTTCCGCTTGTTGGATCATGTTAATTGCAATTCTATCTTTCACGGAACCAGCAGGATTTGCCTTTTCCAGTTTTGCAAGCATTAGGACTTCGGGATTAGGATTTATTTTGTTAATTTTTACAAGAGGGGTATTCCCAATTAGCTTTAAGATATCGTTAAAATAACGCATTTTATTTTTTCCACCTTAATTTTTTAACTGATGACCTTGCTTATTGACAAAAAAATCATTAAAAAGCTTTTATACTTCATAGATTTTAATAGTTTTAAAAAATTTTATTTTATAAAATATAATAAAATTACTTTTTTATTAAAAAAATAGTTAAAAAAAAAAAAAGATAAATAGTTATTTTTTCGTCAAATACCATAGCATTACATGGAAGCCCCAGCCTATTCCCCATCCTCCTATTGCAATAGCACTCCATAGGAAATCGGGAGAATATATTAAGTTGAGTAAGACTAGATAAATACTTGTGACGATATATACTACTGTGTGGAGAACTAACGTTTGGAGAAGGAAGCCCGTGATCGGTCTCTGGACAATGAAGAAAAGAACTCCGTGAACGGCTACACCAATAAGCCAACCCATTGTTGGATGAACTATTAACGTGGGATCTAAACCTAGACTCGTAAAATTTATTCCAATGAGTATTAGACCAACAATGTAGATAAATATATGAGCTATCCAAGACCATTGCCAGAATATCAATTCAACTGCTTTCGAATGTATTTCAAAATCTTCGAGTTCTTCCCTAGATATGCTTTTGGCGTGTTCGATTGCTTTTGGTAAGATTGAATCCCATTTATAGGTAAGAAATGCATGTATTACAATGGCAATTGCCCACAACACGAGAGGATATGTTGCCAAGAATATTGTAATTTCTGGGAAATGCATTAAATTGTAAATAACAAGCCAGATGTTGATTGCCGCATATGCAATAATATGAAATATTAACCCTAACATAACTGGCTTTTGAGTTTCCACGAAATTGAAAAGATAATAACTAAGTACATGCAGACCGACGATAATTCCCCAAGTAATTGAGTTTTCAATTTGATTTTGTAAGTTGACAGGAAGTGTGATGGTGTATATTAGGATAGTAACAACAAGGAATAACGCTAAATGAATTATTAGGAACCAGAATTGAGAGAGTTTTGAATTAGCCATCCTTTTCAATCGTTTCTCTGGGTAATCATACTTTCCACGGATTTTAGTCATTTCCTTCTCAAAATAATTTTCCCATGTGAAGAAGCCGATAGTATGGAAAATAAAGGCTACACCCCATATTAGTAAAGGCCATGTGAACCAGATTTGAACTGGCGTGATCGAAAGATTGAGTATCATCAAATAAATATTAACTGAAATAAAGAAAAATGCGTGATAGATATATAGAATGCCGAAGTCAGATTGTTCCTTTATTTTTGTAAGATATACAACTTTATCATTATATAATAGATATGTTATCGCATGAAAGCCTATACCGAATCCCCAGCCGAATATAACATGCAATGGCCAGAAGTATCCTACCCCAGTGACTGCCCATATAATCGTTACTAATGCTATTACGGCTAAATATGCAAATAAATGGAGCACAAATAGGATTCTACCTGTCTTTCCTTTTATTAAACTACTCATTTTTTTAATACATTTTTATTATTAGATTAAAAAATATTGGATATATGTCGTATTTATAGATGTTATTATATAAAGGTAATAGCTATTTTTTATAATATTTAATGAAAAGTATTACGAGATTCAATAATATGATGATGAAATATTGAGGGGTTTGATATTATTATGTAAATATTAAGGAATTTGATAATATTGTAAAAAAATTTTGAGAAGGTAATTTCTAAGAATCCCAAAAACCCCTTTTTTTTAGATATTTTCCCAAATAAACCAAGCTTAACATGATGGGAACTTCCTAGAATAATCTCATGGTCGTACCAAGTGCTGCCACCGAACCTATACCGTACATGGCAATAGCTGTGGCAATGGCAATAGCAATTCCAAAGTGGCTTGAAGAGCCAATAATGACTGTTATGATTGCTTCTCGATATTTCAATTTGGAGAGTTTTGTAATTAGTATATTGTAGCCAACTACAATCACAAATTCAATTAATAATGGAATTGTAACTAATAATAACAAATCTGGATTATTAATCAACACATTTCCATTCAATGAGAATAGAACGACTAAAGTTGTCAATAATGCAATAATAGAACTCTTTCCAATAAATGGCCGATAAATAATATTATTAAACCATTTTTCTCCCTTGGAATTAATTAACAATTTTTTACTGACTATACCTAAGAATAATGGAATTCCGATAAAAAATAATAATGAAATTAATAAAAGTACCCAGTCAATGGGAATATTTTGATTCCCTGTGAGTAATGTAACAATAGGAACATAAAGAAAAATTATGGTGATTGTATTTAAACTGGTATTAATCACATTTTGTTCTTGATTACCCTTTGCCATATAACCCCATACTAGGACCATTGCTGTGCAGGGCGATGAGCTAAGGAGAATAACCGCAACAATTAGCTGTTCATTACCGATTAAAAATAGATTTACCATTACCAAACCTACTATAGGAGGGATAACCCAATTGGATAAAATCGTCAATATTATTGGTTTGGGATTTTTTCTTAATTTTTTTAATTCTGATGCTTGTAGATTTAACATTGCGGGATACATCATCAAGAATAAGCAGATGCCAATCGGGATTTAAATCCCCTGAATTTGCCAAGAATTAATCGTTTCACTTATTCCAGGAATAACTTGAGAAAAAATAACCCCAATGACCATGCATAAGGCAACCCAAATTGGAAGACATTTTTCGAAAAAACCGATTCCTCTAGATCTTTCTTCTATATTTTCCAGATCTGAGCTGTTTTCAGTTCCTATCATCATGATTCTTTAAATAAATTATTTATTTTTTTTTATGATAAAATCCTTATATCTAAAAATATGGATTCAGATTTAAGTTTATCTATATGGATTCAAAAAAATTATTAGTCATTATTTTAATACTATAATTATGGGGTCAAAACATGAAGAAGAACTTAGGCGTTTAATCGAATGTATTGGAATTGATAAGAATATTGTTGAATATATTGAAGATCTAAAGAAAAAAAGGGATGAAATTTTATTTAGAAAAGATTTTGAAGAAAATTTATCACGCCATAATGCACTCGGACATAAAATTAGATATTTAATTTATAACTTAATAAAACAAAAAGAAATGTGCATATGCGAGTTAAATGCGATTTTAGATTTAACTCAACCTACAATTTCTCATCATGTTAAAATTTTAGAAGAAGCAGGTTTGATTATCGGGATTAAAAGTGGGAAATTCACCCATTATCAAATTAAAGAAATCTTTCTTTAATTTACCTAATATTATTTATTAGTAGAAGTAATATTTACATCTAACATAACTCCTTGAGACGCTCGTTAAATCTGCTTGTGGAAAAAACCATTTGTTTATAGCCAAAAATAATTACAACACAAGTAATTATAATAATTTTCAAGATTAAAGCATAAATTTGCCCAAATTCGGTTAGGTAATTAGGAAATATCATCCCTGAAAGATTAATTACTGCATGTAAAATCAAAGCTGTTAACATAGATCCATTGGTATTATTGTAAAGCCAAGTTATAAAGCATGATAGAATTATTGCTTGAATAGTTAATAACCAAAAAGGAACATAAACATATATAATTTGACTGGTTGGGAAAAAATACAGGGGTAAATGCCATATACCCCAAAAAAATCCAACAATAATGCTACTAAATAAAGCATTCTGTTTCATTTGTATTTTATCGAGAGCGTAACCGCGCCAGCCAAATTCCTCACGAAATGAATTAGCAAAAGGAAGTAATGAACCAATGAAATAAATTGGAATTATCCATGGTTGCATTAAATAGGGAGTTTCTGGAACAGTTCCTCCACTAATTATATTTAGTATGAAGGCACAAAAATCAATAGCAGGTATCAATAGAATGAGAGGAATCCACCAAATCTTTCCAATATCTTTATAGTTAAGCACACTTCGAATTAATTCTTTTACGCCATCTTTTCCCTTACGTAAATATACAAGTGAAAAACCAGTGATGGTTGGTCCAAATCCTCCGATAAGGTTCAATATGCCATACATACTATCTGAAAATTGAAGGTCTATTACATTAGTAGCAACTAAAACTCCAGGTAACCAAATTAACCAAGAAATTCCAAAAGTAATTACAAAAAAATTCCATGGAAATCTGTCATCTCTTTGATTCTCATTCATTACCTTTCTATCTTCTTTTTACCCTTTTAAACAAAACGGAGTCCAATTTTTTAAAATGAGTTGCAAAAAAATATTTAAAAAATGAAAAATTAATCAAAGTTTTTGGACAGAAAAAAATCATAGAAAATTAATAAGAATAAAAACAGCTTTATTCTATTAATTCACGAATTCAATAATTTTTGTCAATTCCTCTCTTTCTCCTTCTATATTCCATATATCTTTGCTGAACAACGGCAGCTAAAACCGCTATTAAAAAGGTTAAACTTAATAAAATAACAATAGATATTACCCAGTTGCCTGTAAATAAATTCCCTATATAAAAAAATAAAAATTGTTCAAATATTGGTCTATCAAGTCCGAGTTCTTGTAATTTTGCATTATATTGTTCTGCTGTGAAATGTGGTGGTAAATACTCTATAACAGGGTCTCCAGGCGCCATTCTTGAAATTAAATAGGAACTAAAAAGTAAAATAAATACTAATGGCACAAATAGCAAGAACCACAATATGATTTTTTTTACCAAACTCATAGATTTTAATCTCCTTTTATTTTCTTGAGTTTATAAAATGGAATTATAAATTTACTATTCAAAATATGATTTAGTTGGATTTATAAATGTTGCGACCTTTTGGAATAAAATTCTTTTAGTTTATTCAATTTTTTATTTTTCAGAACATTTTACGCAAAATATGTTATTTAACTTTAAAAAGCCATTACTTGATCCCATCCAGCATTCAAGCTGATTAGCTTTTTATTTCCTTAGCAAATTTAATATGATTATTATAGAAGTCACTCATCTGAAAAAAATCTATTGATTTTCTTTATAATTCTATCTTTACTTTAATTCACTTTTAAGTAAAGGTTAAAGGATTAAAAAAAGAAGAATAGAAAAAGTGATGAAAATCCATATAGTATCTAAATAAATAGGGGTTGATCCTTATATTATTAGAAATTTATCTCTTTAAATCAACTTTATTTTTTATGTTTTTGTCTATTTTTATCCAGAGCAATATAACAACTGATATATAAATGAGATAAGATAAGACCTCAATAAATGAAGGATTTCCATTATAACCAAATAATCCCTTTAGAATGCTACCAATATATCCATTTTCATGAAAGAGTGGAAAACTTCCATCAGGGTTTACTGGTGGATTAATGTCCCAAACATGCTCCATAATAATTGGAATTATACTGGCTTCCTGAAGTTCATGAAGTCCATGTGCCACCAACCCAGCAGCAAATAGAATTAACAAGACATTAGTGATTGTAAAAAATTTCTTTAGATTAATCTTTTTTGAACCCACAAATATTATATATCCTAATAGAATCGCTACAGAAATGCCAATTAATGCTCCAATTAGATTATTATCGGATGAATTAAATGATGCTGAGGCTAAAAAAATTACAGTTTCAATCCCTTCTCTTAAGATAGAAATGAAAACTAAGAAAAATAAACCGAATTTATGAGCTTCAGCAATTTGTGTAGCAACTTTTTCCTCTAATTTCCTAGCTATATGAGACTGTTTCATCATCCATAGTATCATTGTAGTTAGGAGTGCTGCCCCAATTAACATTGTAATTCCTTCAAAACTTTTTTCTGCTATTCCAGTAAATCCACCAGCTATACTAAAAAACAATATTGCTCCCACAATACTTGAAACTATCGCAGAAGCTATAGCAATAAAAATAACATTAAAGTATGCTGTTTGTTTTGTTTTAACGAGATAACTCAAAACTATTCCTACAATTAAAGCAGCTTCTAATGATTCTCTAAATGTTATTATAAAGCTTACAATCAATTGTTTAACCTCAATAGTTTCTGTTTTTAAATAATAAATTACCTTATTAAACCATGATGGCTTTAAAATATAAAAATTCCAATAAAGGGGCTTAGAAATATTTGGAATTTGATATATAACATCTATTTTTTATTAATTTTACTCGATTTATTAAACAAATTAGAAAGAAACAAATTAGAAAGAGATTTCACTCACAATTTTAATGAAGCTTAAAATTTAAAAAAAAAAAGAAATTTAATTATTCTATAACTTCCATCTTAACTCCATGGTGTTCTGGGATAGGTTGCGCACCACAAGAGGCTCCCATCCAACACACCAATTGATCTCCCTCTTTATGCATGGGTTTCCCACAGTGCATTGGGAGTTCCATTTCTTCTCCACATTCGGGACACTTCAATTTTCCCATAGTTATTTCACTATCTTTTTTTTTAATTTTTTCTTTTATAATTTTACCTTCTTCCTTTTTTATATATTTTTCTGGGTTATTCTTAAATTCAATTTCACACGATTCATTGCAGAAATAATATTTTTTCCCTTTATATTCATATTTAATTGACTCGCTTGGCTTTATTTTCATACCACAGACGGGATCAGTAACTAATTCTTTAGATTCAGGTTTTTTATACATTAATTTTGGATCCATATGCTTATAATCCGCATATTTTTCAGGATTAGTTTTAAACTCTGTCTCACAAGATGAACTGCAGAAGAAAAATTTCTCACCCTTATATTCATACTCAATTGATTGACTTGGAATTACTTCCATTCCGCAAATTGGATCGATTGCTTTCTTTTCGATTAATAATTTTTCTTCTTGAATTTGTTGTTCAGTTCGCGGATCGAATCGTTTTAGGAATAATGCATTAGTGACGACCGAAACCGAGCTTGACGCCATAAATACAGCGGCCATATATGGTGGTAAGAAAAATCCCGTTAATGCATAAAGTACGCCCGCAGCCATAGGGATTCCTATGATATTATAAATAAATGCCCAAAATAAATTGGTTAGCATTTTTCTATATGTTTTTTTAGATAATCTAATTGCCGAGACAACGTTTCTTAAATCTCCTCTCATTAAAACGATATCTGCAGTCTCAATAGCTACATCAGTTCCGCTTCCTATTGCAATTCCAACATCAGCTTGTGCTAAGGCAGGAGCATCATTTATACCATCTCCAACCATTGCAACAATGTTACTTTCATTCAATTCCTGTGTAGATTTTACGGTTTCTGCTTTATCATTAGGCAAAACCTCTGCATATATATGGTTTTCATCAAAATCTAATTCCTTTCCTATACTTAAAGCTGTTTGCCTATTATCACCGGTAAGCATATATAGCTGAATCCCCATGTCTCTTAATTCATTAAGGGCATATAATGCTTGATCTTTGATTTTATCTGAGATTCCAATGATACCTCTAATTTTACTATCGACACTTAACAATATGGTAGTTATTCCACTATTTTGTAACTCCTTAAATTTGTTTTCAAATAGACCTAAACCAATTTTATTATCAAGTATTAATTTTTCATTACCAATCAAAACTTTCAAGTTATCAATTGTTGTTTCAATACCTTTTCCAGGTACTGCATTAAATTCTTTTGGTTCATTTAAGTCAATCATTTTTTGATTTGCTTCTTCAATAATTGCTTTTGCAATTGTATGTTCTGAGCCCAATTCTGCGCTTCCTGCAAAGTGAAGTATTTCTTTTTCAGTAAATCCAACTTTTTTTAATTCCTTTTCCGCTACAATTACAGAAACCTTAGGTTTTCCAATTGTTAATGTTCCCGTTTTATCAAATACGATATTATTAACATTATTTATTGCTTCTAATGAATCACCACCTTTTACTAATATACCAACCTCTGCTCCTTTTCCAGTTCCAACCATCACTGCAGTCGGAATTGCCAAACCTAGCGCACATGGACAAGCGATAACAACAACAGAAGTGAAAACTAATAAAGACGTTTCAAGACCAAGCCCCCCAATAAAAAACCAGTAAAGAAAAGCACCAAGAGCAACCATAATTACTATTGGTACGAAATAATTGCTCACTTTATCAGCTAATTGCTGTTTTGCTGCTTTTTTACTCTGTGCCTCCTTCACAAAGTCGATAATCTGAAATAATAATGTATCTTTTCCAACCTTTTCCGTCGTCATTTTAATTAACCCAGTTTGATTAACTGTCGCTCCAATAACCTCATCTCCCACCGTCTTTTTAGCATAAACGCTTTCCCCAGTAATCATTGACTCATCAATTTTTGTTTTTCCTTCGATGATTTTTCCATCTACCGGAATTTTCATTCCTGGTTTCACTATTAAAATATCTCCAACCTCAATTTCTTCAATTGGAATTTCTAATTCTTTACCATCCTTTAAGATTATTGCAGTTTTCGCTTGCAAACCAATTAATTTTTTTATAGCTTCAGATGCCTGACCCTTTGCTTTATGTTCAAGATATTTACCCAATAACAGAAATGTCAAAATCATACTCATGGCTTCAAAGAATGTCTTACCTGGGATAAAAAATGTGGTCAATATTGAGTATATATAAGCCGTCCCTGTTCCCAATGAAACCAAAACATCCATATTAGTGGATTTATTTTTAAGAGATTTATAAGCCCCGATAAGAAAAAAAGATCCTCCTATAGCAAAATTTGCGCTTGCTAGGAAAAATAAAATTAGTTTAATTGTAAAAGATGACTCTACAAACCAACTAATTGGAGTTATAATTAACGAGAGAATAGCAGATATAATAAATCTATTTAATCTTTTTTTTTGTTCCTTTTGCTGAACTTCAAATTCCTTGTCAATCACACCAGCAGATTTTTCTATTTTATAACCAAAATTCCTAATTGCAGATATTAATTTTGATTCATTTATTTCAAATTCATTAAATTCAAGGAAAACTTTTTTTGCTTGATAATTCCCACGAATCTCATAAATTCCTTTTATATTTTTTGCGTTTTCTATTAAATTATCAAAATTTTTCTCTGAAATATCATCGGTGATTACAACATCAATTCTCGAAAGATTCGCTCGATATCCTAAATTGATTATTGCTTGGCGAAATTTAAAGAAATCAACTTTGTTTGGACTATATTCTATATTTGCTTCCTCATTAGTAAAATTTACAACAGATTTTTCAACACCATTTAGAGATTTTAATTTATTTTCGATTTTAAGCGCGCAATTAGCGCATGTCATTCCCCCAAGTTTAATAATAATTTTTTCTTTCGATTCAGGTTCCATAATAATGCTTCCAAAAATGCCTTAAAAGTTGTAAAATTGTTTTCAAATAAAGATTATATCTCTATCTTATATTAAAGATTGTTTAGTTAAATATAAAAAAATTTTCATTATAAATTATTAAATTTAAAAGAAAATTCTTAACAAATATAGATATTTCGTTAAATTTTTCTGCTAATAATTATAGATTCAAAATACTTTTATAAAATAATTATAAAAAGTACATAATACTTTTTTATAGTTATTTGAATAATTTCTATCTATGACAGAATCAAAAATTCCAATTATTATTACTAAAGAAGGATGCCACCGGTGTGAAGAATTAGAGGCTTGGCTAAAAATGAATAGTGTTAATTATATTCACCAAGACATTGAAGATAAAGAATTTATTCAACAATTATTACATGATCCAAATTTTGTAGGCACTTTTTGTGATGCTGATGGCTGTATTGTAAATACTCCTGCTGTCATACACAAAGGTAAATATTGGTTTAAGGAACTATGGGGCATTTCCGGATTACGAGAAAGAGAAGTTAAAAAACTCTTTCTAGATTAGGATTTATCGGATTTTTATAATTTTTAATTTTTTTCTTTTAATTTTGCCATTTTATTAACTACTTTTTTGATAGCTCTTAGACCTTCCTTGTCTTTCTCAACACCTTTTTTTCCTAGATCTTCTGACCATAAACAAGCACCTAAATTTGCTCCAAAAGCACCACCAGAAACCGTTATTATGCCATTTTGTATATAAAAGTCCAAAATTGTTCTAATGGCAGGTTCTTGACCTCCGTTCCTATCTCCCCCAACAGCTAACACTATTCCATTCTTATTCCAGAAAATTTAAGGTTTTTTGGCTACTAATGCTCTACAACGGTCCATAACTGCTTTTAATTGTGCGGATAGATTCCCTTGAAATACTGGAGTTCCAAATAAAAAATATTTTGCGTTTTCTAACTTGGGATAAAGCTCCTGTAAATCGTCTTTTTGTACACAACCCTTTTTCTCCCTAATACAATAATCGCAATGGGTACAAAAGCCAATTTTCTTATCTCTGACAGTCCAAAATTCTGTTTCGAATCCAAATTTCTCAGTGGCATAATTTAAGGCATATTTTACGGAGAATTCTGTAGCTTGATTTCTTGGACTACCGCATATTCCTAATAACAAGTTTTTATTTTCAATCATAATTTATAATTTGTATTTTTTCTTTTATTTATTTTTACAACATTCTTTTTCGGTGGATTTTAGAAAAATTATTAATATCCAGGATTTAATATTAAATGATGGATAAAAATAAACCGAGTTTAGCAAGGATTAGGATAAAATTTCCAGAACAATTATGGATCTCCGATATTTCTAAAAAATATCCCGATGTAAAAATTGATATATTAAATTTTCTACCTTATGACTTTGAAAAATCCGTTGGAAACGCGATAATTGAAATTATTCACTATAAACTTGAACAAATTATAGAAGAAATAAAAAACCATCCATCAATTTTCGAATTTAGTATTTTAGAGAGAGAAGAAAATAGAGTTCAATTTAATGTCAAAACAAAAGATCCCTACCTACTGTACGGTGTAATTAAATGTGGGGTGCTTATTAATTTTCCAGTTAGAGTACGAGAGGGATTTGGAGTCTGGAGGATAATATCGACAAGAAAACGAATAGACGATCTACTTACACTGTTTGAAGAGAAAGATATTAATTTTTCATTACTGCGAATTGGAAATTCACCTTATAATCTTGATGATGATAAGAATAAATTAAGTTTCCGAGAATCAGAAATTCTCAATAAAGCAATTAATTTAGGATTTTTCGAAGTTCCGAGAAAAATATCCTTAGAAGAATTAGCAAAACAACTTGGAAAATCAAAATCCACACTTTCTGTTATGCTTAGAAAAATAATTAAAAAAAAGGTATTGTTTCAGGGTTAAATTTTCCCCTGTCTTAAGATATTTCCATCACGCCCTATTATTGTTTCCTCTAGGGTTATCTTCCTATCAATTTTTGCAAATATCGGATCTAAGAACAATTTGATTTTCTGGCAGCAAGGAACATCCATCAAGATAAAATTAATCTTTTCAATAGGATTTAAATTCAAAATCTGTTCCAATTTTTCTAATTCCGTTTCGCTAAAGCTTAACATTGGACATACTGTAACTATTGGCTTACCTTTTAAGAGTTTTCTATGAAAATCCCCGAACGCGAAGGGGGCGCAGTCAGAAACAAAGAGTAATTCTTTATTGTTGAAAAATGGAGCACTTGGATTTACTAATGTTAGTTTTGTTGGCCATTGTCTCAAGGCAGAAGGAATTTCATTGCTGATGTCGGATTCTTCCCACTCTTTATGATATACTATCGTATTCGCTGATGGACATGAACACTGGTGTGAATGTGAGGGATTATTCTGCGTTTCAGAACGGGAACCTGATAATTCTTCCTTGTTGAGATTTTGTAAATATTCTTCCGTCACTTCCTCGTCAAATTCTAACGATTCTCGCTCCTCTATAGTCAGCGCTCCTTCAGGACATTCACCAATACATGCACCAAGTCCATCACAATATACTTCACTTACTAGTTTTGCTTTCCCATCAATTATTTTAAGCGCACCTTCAGCACAAGCTATGACACACTGTCCGCAACCAGTACATAAATCTTCATCAATCTTAATTATTTTTCTAGTTACTTTTTGTTTATTTTTTATTTCCGTCATACTAATAATTTATAGAAATATGAGTGTTTTATTTTTTATTGCGAACATGTTCATTCTCCTTTATTTTATTTAAATCAAAATATTATAATTCAAAATCTTAATTTTATAATAATAACTCTAAAAAAGCAAAATATGAATATTTAAAATATGAAAGTAATTATTATCGGAAATGGAGTAGCAGGTACTTTTTCTGCTCAAAATATTATAAACATTGATAAGAGTGTAGATATTAAAATAATAACTGAAGAGAAATATCCGTATTATTCCAGACCCAAATTACCTGAATTTATCTCTGAACAAGTATCAATCAACGATATTATGGTTTTTAAAGAAGATTGGTATAGGAAGAAAAATATAAAATTAATTTTAGCAAGGAAAGTTTTAGGAATTCATCCAAGACAAAAGCACCTCCTTCTTGAAGATCAAAAAGAATTCATTCAATATGATAAGTTAATTATTGCAACTGGAAGCAAACCTAATATTCCTCCAATTAAAAACGCAGTTGAACTATTGAAAAAAGGAGTTTTTACTTTACGCAATATTGATGATGCCATAGAAATACAGAATTATATTAAAGTAAATAATGCTAAGAAAGCGATCATAATTGGGGGGGGTTTATTGGGTTTAGAATTGGCAAAACAAATCAAAAATTGCAATCTTGACACAACGATAGTTGAATTTTTTCCAAGGCTTTTACCTCGGCAATTAGACGATGAATGCGCAGAGATGTTAAAAGCTGAAATTGAAAAAATGGGAATAAAAGTTATATTAAATGCTGCAACTGAGGAAATTTTAGGAGTTGATTCCGTTGAAGGAATAAAGATAAAGGACGGACCTGAAATTAAAGCCGATACTGTATTAATTCAAGCAGGAATAAGACCAAGAACCGAGCTAGCAGAAAAAGCAAAAATTCAACAGAATCGAGGTATTATTGTCAATCAATTTTTACAAACAAGCGATAAAGACATTTTTGCTGTTGGTGATGTGATAGAATACAAATCTCAAACATGGGGGATAATTCCTGCCTGTATTGAGCAATCAAGAATTGTTGCAGCATCAGTTTTAAATAAAAAAGAGATTCAATATAAAGGAACTACTCCAAAAACCACTCTAAAAATTGTTGGAATTGATTTAACATCTATAGGAATATTTGATCCTTCACAAGAAGAGGATATTGGATGGGAGATTCTAAAAAAAGTTGATAAAGATAATTGCTGCTATCAAAAATTCGTTTTAAAGGATAATAAATTAAAAGGAGCAATTCTTTTTGGAGAAACAAAATCAATTCCATTTGTAAATAAGAATATAAATTTAAATGTTAATAAAGAAGAGATTAATAAATTATTAGAATAAAAACCAAAGTCCCTGTAAAAATAAAACAATAAATATCTATTATTTTATTAATTTATAGTCTTAATATTTTTAATATTTAGAAATTTAAATTTCATAATAATATAATAGAAAATATACGAGGGGAAATAACTCTGGCAAAGTATGAATGTACGGCTTGTGGCTATATTTATGACGAAGAAGCAGAAGGGACAAAGTGGGAAGACCTCCCTGATGATTGGACATGCCCAGTATGCGGAGTAGGAAAAGATATGTTTGAAAAACTTTAAGATTAAAATTATTCCAAATTTTTTTTATTTTCTAAATTTTTTATTATTTTTCCTTTTGGTAATCTCAGGTATTAATTGTATTATTTATATTTAAAAAAAATTAAATTTATAATAAGTTTCTGAGTCTAATTAAATATTATTCAAAGAAATTCAAAAAATCAATTAAATAAGAAAAAAAGTTGATAAAAAAATGATTCAAACTGAATTAATGA
>JAHLWH010000235.1 GCA_019058015.1 Promethearchaeota archaeon
AATGGGAAAATGCTGCAGCTACTGCTCCATTTAGGACATTCAATTACAGTTATATTAATATTTATCCAATATATGCAGCCATATCGCCGTTATTACAGGATAATCTTGGAAAAATCGGAATTAATGTAACAGATGCTGGTATGTCTATAATTGATTTTTTTGATAGAACGGATGAATTAGGCGGATTTCATAGAGATATGTTGCAACTCTACTTTACTGGTTGGATGGTCTATTATAACGATCCTAGCAATTATATTAATCTATTGATGTCCAATAGAACTATTGGAGATAATGGCGCACAAATTAATGACTCGTATTTACAAGATTTAATGGAGGAAAGCTTAAATGAAACTGATCCAGCTATAAGAAAAGGAATATACGAAGAGATACAAAGATATTGTGTTGAAGATCTAATGCCTTGGGCATTTTGCTATACTCTGAAATTATACCATGCACACTATAAGAATTTAACCGGATTCCAACAAAATGCAATGGGAAAGGTATATTTTTATCCTTGTCAATGGAACCGAGCACTAGGTACTAGAATTCCAAGAGGAACATTTATTTATGGTACAATGTTTAAACCATTCAATCTTGATCCACAGGTTGCAGCGGATTACGGCTCATTTGATATAATTGATCAGGTTTGTGAAGGATTATTTAGGTATAATTTGTCTGATCCATATCCATCACTTGCAATTATACCGAATCTTGCAGCTGCAGATGGCACATGGTCTCCAGAAGGCATGAACTATACAGTTCCACTAAGGCAAGGTGTTACTTTCCATGACGGTACCAAATTCAACGCAACTGCTGTTAATTTTACATTCAATAGACTGGCTTATTTTATTGAGCAATCTATTATGCCCTTTTATCTTGTTGAAGAGACATATTTTTATTGGGATATAGCTACTATGACACATAAGCCTATTATTAATAGGACAGAAATTGTAGATGAATATACTATAAAATTTGTATTGAACACTCCTTATGCACCATTCCCAGCCCTCTTATGCTTCAGTGCCTCGTATATTTTATCACCTTCTTCGACTAACCCAACTGGGCCGATAGATACAGAAACTGGAGATTTAGTTGGTACTGGTCCTTTTGTGTATGATGGATTAATACCAGATTTTGCAACTAATTTCCATGCTTTTAAGGACTACTGGAGAGGTAAAGCAGATATTGAAACAATGAGGTTTTTAATAATTACTGACTCGAATGCTAGGATCAATGCATTATTAACAGGAACAATCGACTTTTTGGGAAATCCTTTACCATCTTTATTGCCAATTCTTAAAGTAGATCCTAATATTACTGTATTAGATTCCGGGACTTGGGGAGGTATTTATTATCTCGGAATGAATAATAAACAAATCAATAAAACATGGAGACAAGCTGTATCATACTCAGTTAACTATAGCTATATCATTGAAGTAATAACAGAAAATCAAACAGTAAGATTGAAATCACCAATTCCGGATGGTATCTTATATGCTAATGATTCATTTAATTGTGCAATATTTAATCTTACACATGCAAGATTAATTATGCAGAGCATGGGTTTTGGTGTTGGATTTGATATATATAATGATGCAGAATGGGAAACTGCGGCATCTAATGCTCCATTTAGGATATTCAATTACAGTTATATTAATATTTATCCAACGCATGCAGCCATATCGCCGTTATTACAGGATAATCTCGGAAAAATCGGAATTAATGTAACAGATGCTGGTATGTCGAATATAGATTTTTATTATAGACAAAATGAAATTGGCGGATTTCACAGAGATATGTTGCAACTCTACTTTACTAGTTGGGGGGTCTTTTTTAACGATCCGAGTAATTATATTAACCTATTGATGACCAATAGAACTATTGCATCTAATGGCGCACAAATTAATGACTCGTATTTACAAGATTTAATGGAGGAAGGCTTAAATGAAACTGATCCAGCTTTAAGAAAAGGAATATACGAAGAGATACAAAGATATTGTGTTGAAGATCTAATACCTTGGGCATTTTGCTATACTCCGAAATTATATCATGCACACTATAAGGATTTTACTGGATTCCAACAAAATGCAATGGGAAAGGTATATTTTTACCCATGTCAATGGAGCCGAAGACTATCTAGGATTGAAATTTCCCAACCAAGTGATATTTCATATTTCAAAGGCGTTACGGGAAATAACATTACATGGACAATAACTACCGATTATGTCTTAAATCCGGTGTATTACATTTATGTAAATAGTTCATTAAACCAAACAACTTCATGGACGTTCGGCGTACCTATTGTTATTGATATAGATAGTCTTCCGGTTGGCACGTATGAGTACCGCATCGAGGTGCATAATGGAGATGAAATTGTAGAAGATATTGTAATCGTAACGGTTGAACCTTTAGGAACCGAAATTACTCACCCCTCTGATATTACATACTTCGTAGGTGTTGCAGGAAATAACATTACATGGACAATAACTGCTGATTATGTCTTAAATCCCGTGTATAATATTTATCGAAATGATTTATTAAACCAGACAAATTCATGGGAATCTGGTGTTCCTGTTGTTATCAATATCGATGGTCTTTCGGTCAACACATATGAGTATCGTATTGAAGTGCACAATGGAGATAAAATTCTGGAAGATATAGTAATTGTTATTGTTAATTCTTTTGGAACTGAAATTACACACCCATCTGATATCACATATGTTGAAGGAGAAACAGGAAGTAGCATTTCATGGACAATCACTGCTGATTATATCTTGGATCCTGAATATTTTATTTATCGAAATAGTTCATTAATAGAAACTAATTCATGGGGTTCTGGTGTTGCAGTTATTATTGATGTCGATGGACTTTCGGTTGGTTCTTATGAGTACCAAATTGAAGTGCATAACGGAGATGAAATTGTAGAAGATACAGTGATAGTGACTGTTAATCACCAGTCAATTATTCCAGGATATCCTCTTGAATTTCTCATTGCATTATCATTTGTTATATTCTATTTTCTCCAGAAAAAAATTAGAAGGCACCCAACATTAGAATCAGATCTCGCTAACAATAAGAAGAATATCTTTTAAATTCAAATATTTTTTTTTTTTCTTAAATATCCAATTTTTAAAGACAAGACTATTCTGAAGATATTTTATTAATTAGAGGCTTGTTTTTTAATATTAATTTTTTCCATTTTTTTCTTCTTTTATTAAAAATAAATTAAAATCTGATTTTAAAAGGAGGAAATATAAATTTAAAAAGAAAAAAATTTTTAGGAGAAGGAAATATACATTTAAAAAGAAAAAAAAATTTGTGAATTTAAATGTCTTCCAAAAAAAAAAGTTCTAAGGCGGAAGAATTAGAGTTAAGGAAAATTTATTTGAAAGTAGATGACTTGAGTTATAAAGATGATTCTTTAGTTGTAGATTTAGTTCGCTTTTTACAAGAAAAATTAGCAAGTATCCAAATTGAGAGGAATGGAAATGAACTTGAGATTTCAGCTCCGCTATCAATGTCAAAGAAAATAATAAAGCTTAGAATTCGGAAATTTTTATATAAAAACAACTTAAAAGAGAGTTTCCGTCCGATATCTTACAAAAAAGATGAGAAGGATGGGTACGAAATTCATGAAAAGAAACAAGTAGAATTCACTTATTATTAATTACTTTATATTGTTATATAATGGCTAAACCTGAAAAAGTTAAAGGTCTAAACCTTTCAATTAATTCTGTTGACGATGTTTTAACATGCGTTAATTTAGCTAGCCTCTTAGAAGTTGCAGCATGGCCTAAACCAGGTAATGTTCATCGCACAATAAATTTTGAAAAAACACGATTTGAGCATTTTCTTGCTGGAATTTGTGCAATTCAAACATCTTTTAAAAATTTTATTTATAGAGTTTCTGAAGAATATAAAACTAATCTACATGATTTTTCATTTGTAAAACTAGGTAATTTTTTCCTTGATGCTGTTAAAAGGATGATAGATTGGCAAAGGGGTGGAAATGTTTTATTGGGGCATATTTTAATTCTTGGGATCTTATCTGCAACCGCAACAATTTGCATTAAACAAGATGCATTATCTTTTAATGACTTTAAACAAAATTTAGTTAAAATAATAAAAGAATCTACACCAACAGATTCAATTAATCTTTATAAAGCAATAAGATATTGTAACCCGGGTGGAATGGGAACTATCCAGAAATATGATTTATATAATGATAATTCACTTCAAGATCTCAAATCAGATGATATTAACTTAGAAAAAATTTTTATACTTTCAAAAGATTATGATTTAATTAGCTCAGAATACGCAAATGGTTTTCCCATAATTTTATCTGAAGGATTTCCTTATTATATGGATGTATTTGATAAAACTAAAGATATAAATATTGCTTCAGTACATACATTTTTAAAGATTTTAGCAAATCACCCAGATACATTAATTTGTAGAAAAAGCGGGCTCTCTGCAGCAAAGATGGTTTCTCTAACCGCAAAAGAAATTTTAGATGAAAAAGGTCTATTAACTCCTAAAGGAAGAGAGATGATTAATAAATTTGATATATTCTTACAGTCAAAAAAAGGTAAATTTAATCCAGGAACATCTGCAGACCTATTAACTGGTGTAATTTTTATCTCTTTAATTTTTGGTATAAAATTTTAATAACTAATTAAAAAGGCATGGAGTTTATATAAATAATGGTTACCTTCTGTAGGAAATGTGGTGGATTAATGCTTCCAACAAAAGATGATACTGGAAAAATAATATTTAGATGTAAATCTTGTCGTAAAACAAAATCGCTTGACGGTGTTCAAGAAGATCATTACACAATAAAGAAAAAAATCGAACACTCTATCCGAAGAGAAATAACAAGCGCTTCGGCAATATTAAAATGGAAGGATGAAAACCTAAAAAGTGCCATAAAAGATTTTAAATGCCCTAAATGCGGTTATGATAAGGCTGCAATAGAAACACGTCAAACAAGAAGTGCCGATGAAGGGATGACTCATTTTATAATCTGTTTAAAATGTGGTAAGATGAAAAAAATTGGAAGTTAGATATTCATTTATTTTGTAAAATATTAAATATTAAAGAGAATCCAATTCTTTATTTAAATAAAAATGGCTTATACCCCCAGTTTAAAATCTATAAAAAAACATAAAGTTCCTGATTGGTACAATGATGCTAAATTTGGAATTTTTATTCATTGGAGTCTTTCTTCTGTTCCTGCATTTGCAGTAGTCGGACAAGGAGATCTAGTTGAGATTCAGAAAAAAGAGGGAATTGGTGCACAATTTGCAAAAAATCCATATGCTGAATGGTATTTAAACTCCCTTAGAATTGATGGTACTGAGACTCAAAAATATCATCGTGAGACTTATGGAGAAAATTTCTCCTACGATGATTTTGTTCCTATGTTCAATGAAGCCATTAAAAAATGGAATCCTGATGAATGGGTGGATTTATTTAAAAAAGCAGGAGCTAAATATGTTGTTCTTGTTACCAAACATCATGATGGCTTTCTACTGTGGCATAGTAATTATCCTAACCCTCGAAAGAAAAATTATTCAGCAAGCCGAGATATTGTAGGAGAGCTGACAAAGACAGTTAAGAATGCGGGTATGAGGATGGGTTTCTACTATTCTGGTGCATTAGACTGGTCTTTTACCGAGACTCCAATTATTGACATTATTTCTATGTTAGATAATGGACCTACTGAGCCAGAATATGTTGAGTATGTGAATAATCATTGGTATGAATTGATAGATAAGTATGAGCCAATTATTTTATGGAATGATATTGGATATCCTCCTAAAACAAATGTGAATGAACTATTTGCTAATTTTTATAATAAGTTTCCAGATGGTGTTGTTAATGATAGATGGATTCAAATTCCAAAACATATTCGAAAAAAATTGAAATCCATACCAATCCCAGTATTCGTAAATAGGATCGTCAAACATATGGATTCTGGAGAAAGTGATTCTTTACTAAAACCACCTCATTATGATTTTCAAACACCAGAATATACCCACTTTAAAGAAATTAGAGAATTTAAATGGGAAGCAACAAGAGGCATTGGACATTCATTTGGATATAATAAATTTGAACCAGAAAATCAATATTTAACGTTAGAAGAATTGGTCCATATGTTTGTAGATATTGTGAGCAAAAATGGAAATCTCTTGTTAAATGTTGGTCCAATGGCAGATGGCACAATTCCGGAAATTCAAAAAAATCTTCTATTAAAATTTGGTAAATGGCTCGAAGTGAATGGAAATGCAATTTTTGGGACACGACCATGGATAAGAGCAGAAAGTAAAACTTTAGATAATATGGAAATACGATATACCCAAAAAGAAAATGTACTTTATGCAATTTTATTGGGGAAGCCAAAAACTAACAGAATTACCATTAAATCATTAAATTTAGAAAATAATGCTAAAATTCAGATTTTGGATAATAAAAAAGATTTAAATTGGAAAAATAATGCAGAAAACCTTGAAATTGAGATTTCAAGAAATTTATTATGGGCTCCAGCTTATGTGTTTAAAATTAAACCAAAACCAATAAAATGAATAAAAATGTAATATTTCTTGGGTTTATTTTTTAAATTTCATTCTTTATGTTCTTTTAGGTTTCTTTTTTCTCGATCCTTAATATATTTTTTAACAGGTCTAATGATCATATAATGCCCTTGCTGATATGTTCGATAACCGTGAAAGATTTTTCCAAGTTTAGAACCAAAATAGTACCAGAAAAGGTATGATATGAGTAAAAAGAATGCAATTATTTCCATACCAGCTTGATGAGTTATTCCAAAATCAAGACCTAAGACTATAAATGAGTTCCACATAAAGTATTTCCCTCCATCGACCATAGGAATATTTACCCATGGAAGGAAATTTAGCCAAGTCATATCAAATATTTCAAAATAAATTAAGGAGTCAAAAATCCAAAAACCAGAAATAGAAATTATGGCTAAGAAAACAATCCAATCCTTATTTCTTTTCCGTAAAAATTTTCGATATAAATATGAGTTAACCCACCCAACCCAAAACATCAAAATCAGCGATGCTAAAAACCCCATATTTTAATTTTCACTCTCCAACCATCCATTTTTAATATACCAATCGATTGTATCCTTTGAGGTGCTTTTATAATCAAGAAATTTAAATTTGAATCCTAATTTTTTAATTTTTTCATTAGAAAATAGATATTGATGTTTCATATAGCCAGCCATAGATAAATCAACAGGAGGTCTCGAATTTAATTTTCGAGCTTTTTTTTCCTTTCGCTTAGCAAGCCAAAAAAGAGTACTCGACATAAATTTATAAAATGGCCACCAAATTGGAAAATTAAAATAATCAACATCTAAAAGATCAGCAACATACTCAAAAAAATCTTCTTGAAAGCAAGGATCAATAATCATGTTATAAACTTCACCAATTGCTTTATCATTTTCCGCTAGAAAAGTTGCCGCACGGACTAAATCTACCACATGAATTAATGGCATAGCTAACCGCTTCTTTTTTGGATATATATGGATACCCGGACCAACACCTGATTTATTTACAATTTGGAAAATATGGAAAGTACCATAATGTTGATAGGGACCAATAATAGGCGCGGATCGGATTATGATTGTTTTTAATTTATATTTTTCACAATATTCTTTTAAAACCTTTTCTTGTTCCATTTTGCTAATACTATAATTATTTGGAGGGTTATAAGGAGTTGTCTCATCGGCAGGAATTGGATAACCTATATTATCTTTTTTATATTTAGGTTCTCCATAAACCCCGCATGTACTCCAATGTATAAATCGTAAGGTCTCTAAATCTTGTGATTTATAAATAATTTCAAGTAAATTCCTTATACCCTCAACATTAATTTTTCTTAAAATATCTAAACTAGCAAAATAATCATATAAACTGGCCGTATGAAAAATCAAATCATATTTTTTATCTTTAAATAGGGGTTCAAGACTCTCTGGTTCGGTCAAATCTGCTGGGATGAATTCCACTCTCTCGTTTTGTAAGACTTCTTCCATATATTTTAATTTGCTGCTAAAAATCGTTTCTTTACTCATTACTTCTTTTCTTCTAACTGATGGGAGGTCGCTTGCAATAATTTTCCAATTATTTTTCGTTTTCAATATCTCTCTTATAAGAAATGTACCTGTGTGCCCTTTTGCCCCATCAATTAAAATTAATTTACTCATATTAAAAAAGAGAATAAGGTTATTACGATTAAATATTTCAAATTATTATTTAATTAATTTTTCTAAAATAAATTGTTCATTTATTATCTCATTATTAAATGTAATTTGAATAATTTTATCTCTATTCTGGAGTCCCGATAATAAACAAACATTCATATCCGGTATATTTATTTTTTTTTTGATTAATTTAAGCAATTCTTTATTTGCTTTACCTTTAATAGGTGGTGATTTAAGCGAAACTACTAAATTATCATTTTCTTGGATTATTTTTTGTTCTTTAGAATTAGGTTTTACATGTATTGAAAGATTAAATGTATTTCCACTAATTTTTTTTAAAATTGACATATAAGACGTTTACTCCAGAAATTTATCAATATTCTCTCTTAAAATATGAAACGAATTTGGGGAAATTTTTATTCCTCCAGCAAGTTTATGACCTCCTCCAACCCCTCCTAAATCTTTTTTAATATTTTCAATTACATAATTTGCTCCCTTGCCCGGATATTTTTCAAGATACTTATTACTACATCGGACACTCAATTTTATCATATGATAACGTTGTTCTTCACCACCTAAAAATAACATTTTATTGGGGTCTAAAATTTCATTGACGGTTGCGAAACTGCTGGTATCTGACCAATTACTTGGTGGGATTTTTCCTTCCGCATCAATAAATATGGCTTTTTCTGATACATCTCTTTGAATTCTTGATATGGTGCTTAAATTCTTTATTAGATTTTTTATGTAATCATAATACGTTTTCTTTGAATATAGAGTTATATTAGGGCGTTGTAGTAAATTAAATGCGGCATTTATATTATTAAAACCTAAAATATTTAATAATAGTGAATGCTCAAAAACAAACTTTAGTATTCCACTTTTCTTTGGAAAGATTGCCGACTTTCCAATAATATTTGCATTAATTGAGCCTTGTAATTTTTCAATTTCATCTGAATTAAGTTTAATTACAGGTCTATTTTCGTCAATTTTCAATTTGCGCAATATCTTTTTGGATTTCTGGAGATCTCCCTCAATTTCTTTTATAAACGGCAATATACTATATCTCAATCCTTCCTTGATTGTTTCATGCATTCCTCCAAATAATATTAAGCCATCCAGTTCTAATATAATACCCTCCTCAATAATTTCCTCATAAACCTCTTTATTAAAAGAGGCTAATTTATCCATAGATTTTAATGAATCTCCGGAGATTCCAAGTATTGCTAACCATCCCAATTTAATTATTGAAGGTTTTATTCTTTTTGCAAACATATATGCCAATGTAGCTCCTGCAATATCACTTAATCCATCAAATCCATAAATTGTTGGATTCAAAAGAAATAGATTATCTGGGATTTCTAAATCTTCAATCTTTTGATCAATTTCATGATGATCCAAAATAAAGAAATCCTCTTTTCGATCTTTAATTATTTGAATTATCTCAGATATATTAGAACCAATATCGGTAAAAATAAATGCTGTTTTTTTATTACCTAGCTTAGAAAAAAAACCTTTTAAATAATTTTTCCAAGATTGCGCTAGATTAAAGATATGATATTCAAATGGGATCTGTAATTTATGTAACAAATTCTGTATTAGAGCAGAACTACTAAATCCATCAGCATCATTATGAGAAATAGAAATTACATGCTCATATCTATTGTCTAAGAAATTCTCAACTAAATATTCTAATTGAGATAAAAATTTTTTCTTACCTTTTTTAACATTCACATCAATCATTCGATAATTATCAAATACAAATAAAAATTAAAAATATTTACATAATTTTGAAACTAATAAAATTAAAAAAATATCACACTTTATTTAGTTTATAAATTTTCAAGTTAGAGTTTAATAATGTTAAATAAGTTTAATTTAAGGAAATTTGCTTTTGTCTTAGTAATATTATTCATTATTTCTTTTTCTCTAATATTATATTGCGTTAATGGTATTAAGGAATTTAATCATAAAGATTCAAGCAATTTTGATTATACTATTAATTCTCCAAAATTACAATTATTTGATTATGAACCAGTTTTATCAGAAAAACTGCATGATTTGGGAAATATCTCCATAATAAAAATGGATACACAAGATCAAGGATTTCTATACCGAAATGGTGATTATGATAATATTAAAAATGATCTTATCTCTGGAAATTTAATTACACGAGATTTTAATTTAAGTTTTTGCAACACAGTAAGAACTGCGAGATTTAATAATACAGATATTAGAGATAGATTTGAAAATATTATTGTTAAATTCAATATTTCAATAACATTTGATTATAATTCGAGTGCATCTGGACTTTTAATGTATCAAACTAATTTACATCCCACAAATTTACTTGATGCTTATCTTAATGAAACCTTACTTCCTAAAGATAATTATACACTTGATTCCAAAAATGCTTTTATTTATAATTATCGAGAACAACATATAGCCGAAAATGGCACTCTGCGCTTTATTTTCACTTATGATTATTGGATAAGCATTGAATACTGGGAAATCAACCAAAGTCCTAATCAAAATATGATTATGATTAATAAAACTCAAACACAATCAGTTAATTTTACTTATAGCTTTACTATTAAAGGATTAATTAAAACTTCTCAAGGAACTATTAGACTTGCTGAAAATTTAACATTAGATTTTTTGTTTTGCATTGAAGATAGTAATAAATTGTACAATTTCAAATACTTAATAGGAAATGAATCCAAAGATATAAATGCTCATAAAAACCCGCAAAATTGGTTTAATGGTTCTTGTCTAGCGAATCAAACCCTTATATCATTGAAATTCACCACGGATTTCATAATTTCGTTTAATAATGTATGTTATGATTTTTGGGCAATAGATAGGCTTGTTATGTTGGATAATATTCGAGAACGTATATATTTCTTAGAAATTCTCGATGGACCTTCGGGTATTTACCTTGAAAGTATCCAATTCATTGAATCCAATGTATATTATTCTCAATTTAGAAAAATTAATACTAATTTCGAGCGTGTAGCAAATGTTACAGACCTAAACACAACTGAAGGAGGAGATTTATCACCAAGACTTGGCTTAAATATTACTAGCTCTTATTTCATTAAGAATGAAGTTCTTGCAGTAATTGTTGAATATCAAACTACTGAATTCTTATCTGTAGTGGTTTCAGATCACATAAAAGCACCCCTTGCAGGAATGATTTTAAAATTTTATTTTTTCAATCAAACTTATGGTACATATATTTCATCTGTAAAATCACAGCCTATTCCTCAAAAGATAACCAACTATGCAGGGCAAGTCTTATTATATAATATACCAATCGGAGTATATACTGTTGAAGTTTACAATTCTCTTGGGCAGTTTATAATGAATGAAACAGCAGATACTTCAATAGCAATCAATTATATAGATACAACAGTTATGCACTTTCCAACGTGGATTATTATTTTCTCTATTATTTATTCCATCATTTTGCTCGTAGGTGTTTGGATTTATATAAAAAATAAAAATCAATAATAATTCTTAATGAAATGGTTATATTAAAAAAAGTGATGACATATAATAGTAATTTATATAGATGAGCTAAAAGATTTTGTGTCATTTCTCGAGAAAAGAATTACAGATAATATTTTTTTTGAAATAAAAAAAGAAAGCCAGCAAGATGATCTTAATAGTATAAAAAATATTGAAATTATACTTCATTTCTTAGGTAAAATTCCTGAAAATTCCTTAGTACTATATGAAACAAAAATTAAATTTTCTGCACAAGATATGGGAAAATCCGAGAGACGTATAATCGAAGAGTTGCAAAAACTCCTTGATATAGCTGAATTAAATATTAAATTAGTAAAAGGAAAGATAAGAGAAATTTATATTTCTTATTCTTAAAATTGAAAAATTATTTAATATATCCATACCCTATTAGTCTAAACCGCTTTTTAATAACCCTACTGATGGATATTAATGAATTCTTCTCTGTGCATAATGGAATGGATAATTTCATAAGAACGAAATCTTTTGTAATTTTTGTCACAACCCCTGCAGTTCTCATAGTACCGCTTACCAATAATAAACGTTCATTATGTTTAATAGGTTCTACTTTTATTGGTTCTTCTGCCCCAATTACTTCATCCAATAAATGAACATCTAATTTAACGTCTGTTAAAATTTCTGGCAATGTGCCTGGGACTCCACCTAAGTTTCCGATCAAAGAATCGCTTTTTGTAAGAAAAGGATCTAATTCAGTTCCAATTCCAATTAATCCGCCCGGCTTTGCCTCTTCCAGTCTAATATTTCCTTGACTAAGACTTACTGCTTTAGCAAAAATCGGTTCATATCCATTTTTTCCTCGTAACCCCGGTCTCATTTCTATATCATCACCAATTTTTACTAATCCCTGAGTAATTGAACCTCCAATTACACCTCCTACTAATTTATCAATATCTGTTCCAGGTTTATTAATATCAAAAGATCTTGCAATTAAAAACTTAAAATCATCATTTTCATTTAATTGAGGTATAGGTATATTTTTTTCAAAATATTCTATTATAAGGTCGATATTTGCATTAAAAACTGCTGAAACTGGAATAATAGGAGCATTTTCTGCAATAGAACCTTTTAAGAAGCTTTTAATTTCATTAAAATTCTCTATTGCTCTTTCTTCAGAGACTGAATCTATCTTATTTTGAACTATAACAATATTTTTAATATTAGCAATTTCTAAAGCAGCTAAGTGTTCTCGAGTTTGAGGTTGAGGACAAATCTCATCTGCTGCTATTAGTAATAATGTCCCATTCATGAGTGAAGATCCACTAAGCATTGTAGACATTAACACACTATGCCCGGGTGCATCAACAAAGCTAATATTTCTTATAAATTCGAGTTCTCCTTTACAAAAAATACATTTATATCTTTTTTCTCCCTTTTTGCGAGCCTGTTCAGTCATCCAATAAGTCATATATTTATTACAAGCGGAACATTTTAAAATTGTTGAATTAGCATACCCTAACTTGATTGATATTCCTCTTTCTTGCTCATCTGAGAATCTATCTGTCCATTCTCCGCAAATAGCCTTGACTAACGTCGTCTTTATGGAAAATGTCTAAATGACTATTTAATTCCATGATCGACGTGTCCTACAAGGCCAATATTCGTCTCTGCTTGAGTTTTACCGATTAAATCTTTAAGATTTTGAGAAACTTTCGGTTTTGTTGATGGTTTAGGAGAAATTTTTTCCTTAGGTTTTGATTTTTCAATAACCTTTTCTTTTATTTTTTCCTCTTGTACTTTCCCTTTTTTATCCTCTGAAGGCGCCACTGGACATTTATGTGCGCTTAATCTTTTAAACTCTTTTCCACAATAAGGACACTTTTGACTCAATTGCTAAATAAAACTCCTTTTTTTTTATATTTAATATTTTAAATTGGTTCTTATTTTTAATGAAAATAAAATAATACAATAAATAAGTTTTTAGAATTTTTGAAAAATCAAGGTTTATCAATTGTATGAAGGGAATTTATTGCCACCTCTTTCTTTTCTTTTGTTGAATAAGAAATCCGTAATTTACTATCTACGTAAAAAGTTGAGAGTTGATCGCAAATTCCATTTTTATGCACAATATATACTGGTGCGGGGAATTTTTCAGTATTTATATCAGAAAGTTCAATTCGAAAAAAAATTTTTGAATCGCAGTGCGGGCAATTACTTACTTTCAATACCATTTTTTTAACCCTTCTTAAATATTTCTCTTTATATACTTTATATCATTTTCATAATTTATCTATTTATTTGATAAAATAATCAAAATTTCATTCAAAATTATTTAATATAAATATAAATTTTATTAGAATAAATTAATTTAACATTCTAAAAGAAAAATTACTTCCTTAAAATGCAATTAGCCAACAAATTAAAATATTCAAGGTATTTGATTTTATTTTTACTTCATTATTGTATAATTTTTTCTCTCTTCTTAACTTCAAGTTCTATTTCTCAACAAAGATTTTCTTTATCTGCAAATAATGAACTAAATATTGACCTTTCATTACTACCAAGAGTAAATCTTACTCAAAATTTAGAAGAATGGTTCAATCCAAAAATCGAAATGTTAATTATTGCTCCTCCAGATAAACTTAATTTCACTACTATTTTAACTCCCTTAGCTGAATGGAAAAATCAAAAAGGCGTAAAAACACAGATTTTAACGAATTATTCAAGTTATCCCGGTGTTGATACACAAGAAAAGATCAGAAATATGATTAAGAGCTATTATAGTTCGGAAAAAGTTCAATGGGTGTTGTTAGCAGGAGATACAGACTTAATTCCCATAAGATATGTATATAATAATGATGTAGTTCCTCTAGGTCAAAGTGAATCATCTGAACTTGATAATTATTTTAAACCAACTGATTTTTATTATGCTGATTTAGATGGAACCTGGAATGATGACGGAGATGGGAGATGGGGTGAATCATCGGTATATAATAATAATGGAGTTGATGAAATCGATTGGACACCTGAAATTTATGTTGGACGATTACCTGCTTCTAATGATGAGGAGTTAGAAATTATGGTGAATAAAACTCTTAAATACGAAACTAATCCTCACATTGGAGATTGGATGAATTCATTTTTGCTCGCAGGCGTAATTTCTGACTATCCACATCAAACAGAATCAGAAATTGGTGAAGATGAAGCTAGACTCACAAGTTATATTCTATCTAATTATGTTCCAGACTCAATGGATTATGTACATTTGATACAAACTACTTCAAGCTTCGAACCGAATCCAGATTTTGATAATATAACAGATCCAAGTTTAATATTTCGAAATAATTTTAATGATGGACATTCATTAGGAATTTTTGCAGGTCATGGAGCTCCCAATAGGTTTATAAGTGAATCTGGAAATATAGTTTACAGCAGCAGTAATGCAGGAAGTTCCTCAAATACTAATATGCCCACATTATTTTATGGTGATGCATGCACAACTTCTAGTTATGATTATGGAGATAATAACATCGGTGAAATTTTAATTAAAAGACAAGATGCCGGAGCGATAGGTTATATAGGAGCATTAAGAGCTACTTGGTATTTTGAACAGGATCTGGATTTAGAAATGTTAAATCGCGGCAATTGCAAATTGTTTTGGAAAGCATTCTTTATTAATAAAAGTTATCAACCTGGAAAAGCGCTTTACGATTCAAAAGTTGAATATCTGAAAAGTGATTGGTTTCAGTATTCAAATATAAATATGTCGCTCGAATGGGAAAGAAAGAACGTCTTAACCTATTGCCTATTGGGAGATCCTGAAGTAGATATTTATACAAATATCCCAAAAACCCCCAAAGATCCATTTATTGGAGATATATACGAAGGACAGCATTTCTCAATGTATATAACAGATATAAATGATAACGCTCTCTCAAATATTAGAATTAATTTTATAAGTAATACGGGGAAATATCGAACTTTCTATTCAGATAAAAACGGTTACGTAAATATAATCCTCCCTTTGGGTATCGATACATATAATTATACAATTACCGGACATAATATCAAACCAATTAATGGTTCTTTTACAACCCTACCGGATAATAATCCTCCTATTTTAGAGAATCTCCATATGAATCCCGATATACCCTCTGTTTCTGATAATATCTGCTTTTCAATTAACGCAGCCGATAATGAATCCGGAATAGAAAATATTTTCTTTCTGATTTCAAATGATAATTTTTCTTCATATGATTATTTTCCTTTAGAAAAAGAAAGTAGCATAGATGATTTACATTCCTGTACATTAAATAAATTGGATTTTATGGAATATCAATATGCCATTGTTGGATTTGATTATGCAAATAATTCAATTTTACTCTATAACATAAATAATTTCCAAATTGAGATCCTGCCACCTATTTTATATTATGTTTTAATCTCAATTAATTTTGGATTGCTTGGATTACTTGCCTTAGGAATAGTAATTCTTTTTAATAATTGGCAAAATTACAAAAAGAAATATATAAGATCTTAAATAAATTAAAATGTTTCATTGGTTTTGTCAGTTAATGCTTCCTTTCTTAACGTTAAGAGATATCTGAGAGAACGATAAGAACCTAATAACCCATGACAAACCATTGCAAGACCAATAAAAAAAGCTGCAATATAATCTCCAAAAATAAAGACAAGAATCAACATTATAACTCCTGAAACACTGAAAGAAAAAATTAATGATATTTCACCAATTATGATTTTTCTAATCGAGGTTCGCCTCAAAATATCTTTTAAATCATTATAATACTGGTCTTCGCCCTTATCTCTGATATACCAAGAACTTTCCAAGTTATTGGCAAATAGATATAGACTCCATAAAAAAATGAAAAGAGCAAGGTAAAAATCTAAAGATCCAAGTATTAAAATCGGAATCTGAACTAAAATCATCCCTTTCCAACCGATTTTTCTTGCCATTTTATTTGTTTCAAGTTTTAATTTTGCCGTAACATAGTAGGTGCTTAAAATATCTGAAGTCCTACCAATACTGACAATTAATAAATTTATTAAAAAATTAGAATTCTGATATATTAATTGCATTAACATTTTTTTTCAAGTCCTTAGTAAAAATTAATAAATAAAAGTTAAACATTATAAAATATCTCTCTAATTTAAAATAATCATTTCAGTGAGGGAAATATGTGGGAAATTAACCCTTATGAAATAGCAAAAAAACAACTTGAGATAATTGCAAAAAAAATAGATTTACCTCCAAATATTGAAAAATTTCTCAAAAACATAGAACGTTCAGTTATTGTTTCAATTCCTGTCATCATGGATGATGGAAACCTTAAAATATTTGAAGGATTTCGTGTTCAACATTCCTCTGTTCTTGGTCCTTGTAAAGGTGGTGTACGATATAGCCAACTGGTGACACTTGATGAAATTAAAGCCTTAGCTATGCTAATGACTTGGAAAACAAGCCTTCATAGACTCCCATTTGGAGGCTCAAAAGGAGGTGTTTGTGTTTATCCTAAAAATGTATCAAAAAGAGAATTAGAATGGATTACTAGAAGGTATACTGCAGAAATAATTAATATGATAGGACCTAATAGAGATATTCCGGCACCAGATATTGGCACAGATGCTCAAATCATGGCATACATAATGGATACATATTCAATGCAGCATGGAAAAACAATCCCTGGAGTTGTTACAGGAAAACCAATAGAAATAGGGGGGTCCCCAGGAAGAAGTGACGCAGCAGGAACTGGGCTTTTTTTTGTAATTGAAAAATATTGCGAGAAATTTGATTATGATTTAAAATCCATGACTATAGTTATTCAAGGATTTGGGAAAGTAGGCTCAGTTATTGCCAAAAAGTTATATGAATATGGATGTAAGATTATTGCAATTACTGAATTAGCGGGGGGAGTGTATTCTGAGAAGGATCTTGATGTAGACCAGTTAATAGAATGGAGAGACAAAGGAAAATTCCTTAAAGATTTTAAAGGAAATTCTATAAAATCAATTACCAATGAAGAACTATTCAAAATTAAATGCGATCTCTTAATACCTGCTGCAACAGAAAATCAAATTACTAAGCATAATGCAAATGATATCGATTGTAAAATTATTTTAGAGGGCGCTAACGGACCGACAACACCAAAAGCAGATGAAATTCTGAATAAAAAGGGCACTATTATTATTCCCGATATTCTTGCAAACGGTGGAGGCGTTATCGTTTCATATTTTGAATATGTCCAGGATATAAATGCATATTATTGGGATTTAGAACGAGTCAATAAAGAACTAAAAAAGATTATCCTAGATACGTTTGAAAATGTTTGCAACCTTGCTAAAGAAAAGAAAGAGACCCTTCGAACTGCATCTTATATGATTGCAGTTTCAAGAGTTGCAAAAGCTTTACAATTAAGGGGAATTTTTCCATAATGTAGAAAAAAAATGATAATATTATCTGTATTATTTAATTACAACTTGTATAAAACAAAATATTAATATAAATATAAAAAATTGATAAGGGAAATTTTATGGAAGTTAATCCTTTTGAAATGGCAAAACAACAATTGGCACTCGTCGCTGAAAAAATGAATTTAAATCCAGATGCACACTGTTTTCTTAAAAGAGTAGAAAGATCGTTAATTGTTTCAATACCCATTATTATGGATGATGGTAGTCTTAAAATTTTCGAAGGATATCGTGTTCACCATTCAACTATTCGAGGTCCTGGAAAAGGTGGAGTGCGCTTTAGCCCTTTAGTTACTCTTGATGAGGTTAAAGCGTTAGCAACTTGGATGACTTGGAAATGTGCTCTTCACAATCTCCCTTTAGGCGGTGCTAAAGGTGGAGTCTGTGTTGATCCTAATAAGTTGTCAAAAAGGGAACTTGAACGACTTACAAGGAGATATACTGCGGAAATTATTAGTATTATTGGACCAGATAAAGATATTCCTGCTCCAGATGTAGGTACTAATGCCCAAACTATGGCTTGGATAATGGATACATATTCAATGCAATATGGAAATACTGTACCTGGAGTAGTCACAGGAAAGCCTTTAGAAATCGGAGGTTCGCCAGGAAGAAGTGAAGCAACGGGAACTGGCCTTTTTTTTGTAATAGAAAAATATTGTGAAAAAGAAGGTCTTGATTTAAAATCTATGTCTGTAATTATTCAAGGTTTTGGAAAAGTTGGTTCCATTATTAGCAAAAGGCTGAATGAAAATGGGACAAAAATAATTGCAATTTCAGAATACTATGGTACAATTTATTCTGAGAAAGGTTTAAATATAGATGAATTAATAAAATGGCAAGAAAGTGGAAAACTTATTACTGATTTTAAAGATGATACTATTAAGATCATTCCCAATGAAGAATTTTTTAAAATTAAATGTGATATTATAATTCCAGCAGCAACAGAAAATCAAATAACTGAGCATAATGCAAATGATCTCAATTGTCAAATTATTTTAGAGGGCGCAAACGGACCAACAACACCAAAAGCAGATGAAATTCTAAATAAAAAGGGAATAGTTGTTATTCCCGATATTCTTGCTAACGGAGGGGGTGTGATCGTTAGTTATTTTGAATACGTTCAGGATATAAATGCCTATTATTGGGATTTGGAGAGAGTGAATAAGGAACTAAAGAAAATTATTCTTAATGCATTTGAAGCTGTGTATAAACTAGTTAAAGAAAAAAATGTATCTTATAGAATTGCAGCATATATGATCGCCGTCTCAAGGGTTGCGAGGGCAATTGAATTACGGGGAATCTTTCCATAATTGAAATTTTAGTTCTAAAAAATCTTTTTTAATTTAACTTAAAAGTGATAAAATCACTGAAATTTTTAAATTGTATCATTAATGTCATAAAAGATAGAATGCAAATCGCACTAAATTTCTGAGTTCGGAAAGGGATCAGGTTTTTCCAACATCCTATGACCGTTAACGAATTAACAGTTTACAGTTTCCCAATAATCGCAATATCAGTACTATCTGTAACGATATGTTGTTTAACTTCCAGTCTAGTGCGAAAATGCTATAAATTTATAATAAACCCTTTTATTTTAATTTTACTTTTTGCATACTATTTTCATTCTAATTGTAATATTCCAACGTTTATTATGATTATTTTCTTAAAGATCTTAAATTTAATTAATTAACTTTTAAAAAATTTAAATAGTTCTGAAAATAATCTTAAAATATCGATGCCTAATAAAATACTTATATTTTTCAAACGTGTTGGGCGTAATTGGTTTCTAATTTTTTTAATAGCCGTGATTTTTGTTTTTTTTATCGAGCAGATCCTAGCAATTTGGTTAGTGGGTATTGCACTAGTTTTATATATGTTGTCATATCTTCCTAATATCTTCTTCAAAAGAGCCTTAAAAGGAAAAATGATGGAATACTATATGATTGAAGAAGATACAATTGCTTATAAAATGAAAAAACCCTTGAGAAAGATTAGAGAAACGTTATTTAAATTTTCTCAAAAACAACACAAAAAACCGTATCTAATTGTTTATTTGGATAATAGATATATTTATTTCCACGAGGAAACAGTAAATAAGTTTAATGAACTTTATAAAAAAGGATTTGGTGAGAAGGAAATGCTCGAAGGAATGAAAAAATACGATTTACAAATAAAATCAGAGGTCAAATGTATCTTGTCTACTCTCAAAAAATTTAATCGGTTACCAGAAAGAGAGATCTCTGTAAAAGAGTATAGAGATAAGGATAAATATTAATATCTCCGAATTACTTAATTCAATCCTATTTTTTGATTAATAAATGAATCTTAAAAAAAAAGAATTGATAATATAAGTTCTTCTAATCTCAATTTTAAATATAAAAAGTTTTATTTTTCTGAAATTAATTTATTTTATTAATAAGAATTACTAAATACAATTAATAATCATATTTTATCTCATAAATCACATAAATAACTCATAATTTTCGGTGTAGAAAAAATACCTAAAAAGTTCATTATGAAAATTTTGACTGCCGGAGAGGGCGGAGTAGGAAAAACAACACTTTTACGCCGTTTTGTCGAAGGGCAATTCTTCTCAGAGACAAAGATGACCATTGGTGTGGAATTCTTTTTAAAATCTATTGTTTTAGGAGACAATGAGATTACACTTCAACTCTGGGATTTTGGTGGGCAAGAACGTTTTAGGTTTTTACTTGGAAGTTATGTTTTAGGGGCTAAAGGAGCATTTCTAATGTTTGATCTTACAAGAATAGCAACATTAGAAAAACTTGAACAATGGGTTCAAATTGTGCGCCAAAACGACCCTAACTTACCTATTTTATTTCTTGGGACTAAAATTGATTTAATAGAAGATATTAATGTGAATGATGACTATGCCTTATCATATCTCGAATCTTTGAATTTGTTTGATTATCTCAAGATATCTTCAAAAACCGGTGAAAATGTTGAGGAATCCTTTAAACGCTTAACTCAAGAAATATTAGAACGTCAGGGTATTAAAATATAAATGCTATCTTATTTTAATGAATTAAAAGATCATCAGCTTATCATTTTGGATGCGAATTTTATATTAATTCCATCTCAGTTTGGGATCGATTATTTTGAAGAAATTAGAGATATCATCCCGGGGAAATTGGCTTATATCGTTTTTAAATCCACTTTAGATGAATTAAATTGGAAAAAAATAAGGGAAAATAAAAAAGTCAAATATCAGAAACAGTTAGAATTAGGCTTACAAATTTTAAGATCTCAAAAATTCTATGAGATTCCAATAGAGAGGGAAATTAAAGAAACCGTAGATGATTTTTTGATTAAAGCATGTCAAAAATTATTAAATAATAATTTCAAAGTTCATTTGGCAACAAATGATTCCAGACTTCGGTCTAGAGCAATGAAATTGGGAATAAGTGTTATATATTTAAGACAAAAAAAGAAAATTGTTTCTGATCGATTCGATTAGAAAACTTTATTAAATTTTGATTAGCTATAACTTAAATATATTTTTATAAAATTTGGTTAATTACGATGGAAAATCTAAATTTTTCTAAAAAAGACTTCCTTTTTAGATCACCTCGTATTATCTTCGGAAAAGGCAAAATTTCATTGTTAGGCGAACAATCGCGTGCTATTTGCGAAATGGACACAAATAAAAAAATAAATGCATTTCTAGTTACTGGTAAGAATTCTCTTAAAAACTCCGGTAATTTAGAGAAAATCTTAAAAAATTTAAATGAAGCAAAAATTTCGGTTTATGTTTACAATGAGATTGAAGGAGAACCAACAACTTTAGTAATAAATCGAGGGAAAGAAATTGCAATTGAAAATAAGATAGATGTCATTATTGGCATAGGTGGAGGGAGTGTTATAGATTCTGCTAAAGGTATCTCTGGTTTAGTTACTAACGGTGGAATAGTAGAAGATTATCACGCTGGTAAAAGAAGTTTTGATAAACCAGGTTTGCCTTTCATTGTTGCACCAACTACATCCGGTACTGGTTCTGAAGTATCTAATAATGCAGTAATCATTGACCCTGCTCGAGGAATTAAACAAAGCATTCGTGGAGACAAAATGATGGCACATATCGTAATATTAGATCCTGAATTAGTTCTTTCATGCCCTAAAAAATATACGGCATTTTCTGGTGCTGATGCGTTAGTTCAATCAATAGAGGCGTTTGTATCAAAATCATCTAATTATCTCTCAGATATTTTTGCAATTGAATCAATAAAATTATTACTTCCATCTCTTCCTAAAGTAGTAAATGACCTTTTAAATATTGAACTGAGGGAAAAGATGATGTTAGGAAGTTTCCTTGATGGATTAGCATTTGCAAACTCAAAACTTGGGGCAGTCCATGGGTTCGCTCATCCAATTGGAGTGAAACATAACATCAATCATGGCCTTATATGCGGTCTTTTACTACCCTATGTAATGAAATATAATGTAGAATTAGAACATGTTCAAAAAAAATATGTTTATATTACGGATATTGCAGTTCAGAGCAGTATTATTGATGAAGTTGATTTGAAAATAACAGAGTGCCCGAATGGTATTAAAGATAAAGCTTTATGGATAATCGAACTCATAAGAAAAATTTTTGAACGTTGCGAAATCCCTCTACATTTAAAAGATATTGGAATTACCGAAGAGGATATTGATGATATCGTTAAAGATACGAAAGGTTCATCTTTGAATAATAATCCTCGAGACACTGATAAAGAAAGTCTAAAGCAAATTCTTTTGAATGCATTATAAAGTTAAATAAAATAAATACGTAAATTATTATAAAAAAATTAAGATGAATAAAATAATTGGAGGCAAAATAAATGAAAGTAGTAAAAGAGTCTGATTTCGAATATCGTGGTGGAGATTCCGGTGTGAAGTATCTCTTTAGGGGCCCTAGTATTGATTGGGGGGTAATGCTTCTTAAACCTGGAGAATATATGGGAGATAAACCCCACGGGCACAACTTTTTAGATGAAACCTTCTTTTTCATTCAAGGAGATGGTGTAATGATCGTTGACGATAAGGAAATCGCTGCACCAGAAGGCTCAGCTTTCTTGATTGAACCAAAAGAAATGCATAATATACGAAATGATTCTAACAAACCGATAAAAATAATCTTTATCAAAGGAGAATATAAACCGGATGATAAAATATAGTTTTTATTTAATTTTATTTAAGAAATTTCTAAAAATCTTGACAGAAAATTTTAAACTTAAACGATAATTACAGATATATAACAACAAAATTATTAAGGAAAAAGGAATTTTTTGAAGAAAAAACACAAAAGTGCCCAACAGGCCCAGAGCTTTAGGATTAAATTTCCTCGCCGTAAAGATGGAGAAATGTTTGCCAGAATTGTTGAAATCCTCGGAAATGAACGTATGCGCGTATTTTGTGAAGATAAAGTTTATCGAATTGGTCGTGTTCGTGGTAAAATTAAAAAAAGAGTGTGGATGCGTCAAGGGGATTTAGTATTAATTTCAAGTTGGGACTGGGAAACTAAAACAGCAGGTAAATTGGGACGATGTGAAATATTTTGGAGGTATAGGGCTAATGAGATTGCTTGGCTCGAGCGCAATAATAAAGTGCCTGTGATACTTGATATTAATAACATTCCCTTATAGAATTAGGTAGAATAATATGTCTTTTACTTTCAAATCTCAAACTTCATTTACAAAAATTTTATATTTCATAAAAAACTAATAATATTTGTCTTTTTCTAAGAAATTTAATCTAACATTTTAATAATCCCTAAAATCAATTAGATCTTTTAGAAAAGAGTAATTATGAAAGAATGCTTAAATAAGAAAATTTATATTATTAATAAAAAGAGAGTAAAAAAAAATATGGCAGATAAGGAAAAAGTGGAAGAAGATGAAGCAGAGACTGTCGATATAGATATGACTACAAAAGAAACTGAGATAGATACAACCATTTTCGCTGTACGCACAACACTCAATCAAGAAAGCAATATTTTGAAGCAAATATTTTATCGATTTAAAATATTATCTCCATTGCCTGACATAAAAGGAATGCTTGTTACTCCACTTTTACCTGGTTTTATATTCATTGAAGCTACTCAAAAAACAGATGTTCAAAGAGCCATTCAAGGTATTCAACATATAAAAGGAAGAATCGTGGGACAGATCAAATTAAACGAAATAAATCATGTGCTAATACCTCGTTCTGTCACTGAGTATCTCGAGGAAGGTGATAAAGTAGAAATTATCAGTGGTGTTTTTACAGGTCGTCGTGCAGTTATTATGCGAATGCCTCACGACACTTCAGCAAGTGAAGAAGTTGTTGTCAGACTACTTCAAGAAGAATCTGATATAACGATAAAAATACACGGTGATTATTTAAAATTGGTTGAGAAAGCTAGGAGGGAAGAAGAGCCAATTCCTCAAATAAAAGCACAAATGGAACTTACAACTGATTTAGAAAAAACTATATCTTTTGAGGAAGAATATGAACCAGAGGAAATTGGTGAAGCCAAAGTAGCTGAAATGACTGAAAAACCTGAAGACTGGGAAGAAGAAGAGGAAGAAGAAGATGAATGGTCAAAATTCGAATTTTAACATAGGAGTATAATTTAAAATAATCAAAATTATGATAATATTCTTGGTGAATTAATATAATTAAAACTATTTTCATTTTAAGAAGTAGTGGAGAATTGATTTTCTATAAGATATATGAAGATATTTTTAACCTTAAACTCACTAGTAGCTTTCTTTCAGCAATTTACGCCTTTTTGAAACATAGTCTAAAAACTATAGATCTTAACCAAATAGAAATGGGGGAATATCGATTTATTTTTGAAATTGAAAAAACTGGGAATATGGAACTCTTATTTGTGATTTTAGCTGAGAGGAGTGATAATTTATTACAACTAAGGGCTAATCTGAAATCAATTAAAAACAAATTTATTCAACAGTTTTACGATCAATTGATTGATTTTAATGGTAATATAACCGAATTTTTTGAATTTGTGTCAATAGTGGATGAAATAATTGAAAATAGTAAAAAAATTCTTGATGATTTAGCTTTTCATAAAATTGAACAAATTTTTAAAGATCTACAAAAATTCTCGTCATTTGTAATCGATTGTGCTCTATTAACTCAGAACGGTGGAATTATAAAATCTTCCCTTGAAGATAAGATATTCTCTGAGATAATAAGAATGCTTGAAGCAAGGCATATAACAGGAAAGGAAGAACTCAATGAATTAATTACTCTGGAAGATTTTGGAATTTTATCACTAAATGCAGTAAATAGGGAAATGATTAGTGTAATTCAATTTAAGAGAGAGTGTCCATTTGAAACAGCACTTATAATCTCGAAAAAATTTTCGAAAAGAATCCAAATGTCCCTTTAAAAATACTTTTTTTAAAATTATTAAATTTAAAACCGTAAGGTGAAATAATATGGTTGAATTAAATTTTCTTGGTGTCTTTAAAAAAGCCACCTTTAATAATGAGGAACCTCCGCTATTTGAATTGCGGGATTTAACCATTTTAAAATATCCTCAAAAAATTAATTATCATAAAATCATAAAAGAATTTGACATATCTCCTTATTTCATAGAAGAAAAAACTTCCAAAGATATAGCAGATAAAAAAAAAGATGATAAAATAACAGATGCAGTAATTAATAAAATTGAGAAATTTTTAAAATTTGATTTTAAAGAAGATAAAACCTCTTATGAAAAGATTAATGAAATAGAAGCCGAAGAAAATATAATTGATTTTCAATATCAAAATCAATTAGAATATCCAGGCTTAAAGCTTATTTTCACATATATCTTTGGAACTTCCTTTTTTGTTGTTTTAATTTCTAATTTTATAGATGATAACATTAAAGATAGGCTGAAAAAATGTCTTACAGAAATTGAATCAAAATATTCGCCAAAATCTACGGAAAGCCTCGAAAGGAATGACATTTTTGATCATTTTCTGAACATAGTTATTGAATATTTTGCTGAACGAGTTATTTTAAATTTCTTAGTTCCCGATCTTACTTCAGAATTAGCATTTTATGAAAATAAAAATAAAGAAATTAGTGAATTAATAGAATCTTCAACAAGTGAAGAAGAAATTAATCTTATTTCCAATATAACGGGATTAGAAAGTGTAGAAAGTATTGTAACAAAACATTCCTTAGAGTTATCAGTATTTAAAAAACAAATATTCAAATTATGGATTGCAAATAAAATCTATCTAAGATTTAATCCTCTTAAATCAGATGATTTCCTCATTACTAGTAGAGGGAAAGAGTATCTCGTAGCCGGCCGAAAAGATGAACAAGCGTTAACTGAAGAGTTTAAGGATAAAAAGATAATTGGTTTATTAACTAGGTTTGATAAACCAAATTCATTACAAAAAATTTTGGCAAAATCGAATTTAAACAAGTACACAGCTCGTCTATATATGAAATTTCTTATAAATAAAAATTTGGTGGATTGGGTGGAATATTGTCCAAAAATTGAGCCAGTAAGTGAAGAAGAAGTTCCATTACTATTAATGAAAGGATTTAAAGAACAAGATTTAGGTTTTTTGCACGATCTAGAAAAATATTTCGATGGGAAATGCTCTCTGCATTATTTATCTTCTCTAACTGAACAAAGTCCCCAGAAAATAAAGCAACTACTCAATTTAGTAGAAAAAAAAGATTAAATACTAATTACTATTAGAAAAATTAACAATCAGTTGATTTTTTAATTCTACAAATACAAAAATTAAAAACTAATTAAAAGAGTGATAATAAAAATGTCAAGATATCAAGAAAAGGCAATAAGTGATGAAATACTAGAAAAATTATCGTTAAAAAATCGTTATGCTTTTTTAAATAACAATTTGACAGCAATTTTAAAACCAGAACAATTTAACTTCTTAAGAAACGTTCAAAGATTTTGCATGAGATTTGAAAAAAAAAATAACATCCAACATAGCCCAGATGAGGATTTCTATGAATGGATCCCCCATTTCGGTAAAGAAGGATATGTAACTCGCGCATATAAATTTGAGGAAATTGATCTTAATTTTGAATACTTCGGATTAACTGTTGATCTGTTAAGGGCAATTGCCATCGATATGTTTGATACTCAATTCGACATGGCTTTAGGAGCTACAATATTAGCAATAAACCCAATCAAAGCACATCATGAAGGAAGGCCAGAATGTTTGAAAGCGCTCAAAGATCTAGTCACGGGTGAATCTCCCGGCGCTATATTAATAACAGAACCCGAAAGAGGCTCTGATGCTGTGCATATGTTATCTGAATGTACGCAGAACGAAGATGGCAGTTTTACTCTTAATGGTGAAAAAATCTATAATACTAACGCTCCAAAATCAAATTGGGTTGTTGCATACGCATGTGCAGAAAAAGATAATGGAAAGACAATGGCACAATTCTTAATCAACACAAACTGGGATGGTTTTATTGTCAAGCGAGTTTATATACCATGGGTTCCTAAAATATGGCTTGGCCATGAATACTTCGAAAATTTGAGAGTTCCCCCTTAATATGTATTGGGAGGGATAGGGAAAGGAAGAGACCATCTTTTTGAAGGATTAG
>JAHLWH010000236.1 GCA_019058015.1 Promethearchaeota archaeon
CGGTTCGCGATAACCGGATTAGTGTAGTATGTCTTCGGGCACCAGTGTATGACACGCTTGCATTTGCACATTCTCCCTATATTCAACCTGCTGTAGAAGACTTGTTGCGAAACTCACCTGACGAAATGCATGGATTGAATGATCCAGATATTCGCAAAGAAATCCTTGAAAGGATGGTGGAGGATTCGAAAAAATTAAATCCTATTCGGGAGGTTTCGAGTATTGCTCCCCGCCCACTGCTTATAATTACAGGAGATACAGATGAAGGAATAGATTTGGCGGGGATTCGCCGCTTTTTCGAATTGGCCAAAGAGCCCAAGGAGCTGATTGTTATCGAAGGAGCAGATCATAAACTTACAGATCCCAAAGCTTTTGAGAAGACGGTCGAATCAGTAGTAACCTGGTTTAAGCATCAATGTCCAACTTAGAGCCATGATTCTATTTTGTGAATTAAAATTTGTGTAGTAATCTTTTGTAGAATTTTAAAAAGATAAAGCGCAGTTGAGAATAAGCGTTAAATCTCCATTAAATTAAGGATAAATAGAAAAATTGGAAAAATCTAGAATCAACAAAAAGTCAAAAAAAATTCTTGTAAGGATTTTCTTCTAAAGCAATTTTATTTATTGTGGGAATTTCTTATTAATTGCATTTTAATTTGACACTTTAACATTACCGAACAATTTATTCAAAGTACTTAGGAATATTAAAAATCATGAGAATGCTTGGCGTGGAGGAATTTATTGCTAAGCAAGGAAGTCCATCCTGTGGGTGTGGTAATATTTATTATGGCACTTTTACAGGCAGGGTTATTATCGGCAATGGCGTAAAAGCTGCCTTTTTGAAAAGGAGCGGGCTAATTGTTATTTCAAAAGAACAACTTGAATAATTCATTATTATCTTTAATGAGGTTTATAACATTCTGTTCTATCGTCTCCAGCATAACTTCCTTTTTTGTTAATTTTAACACATTGTTTAAAAATAAATATATACTATAAGTTTCTAAGAATTCATATTTGATTTAGCAGAAAACGTTGAAGCTGTAAATTAAATTAAAGTATTTTGCGAAAATAATTCAGAGGTTTAAAAATTCTCTCAAATACAAATAATTTTATGAAGATAAAGTTTATAAATAATGATTCTAAATAAATGGACGAATAAGGAAAAAAAAAAGATCTTAATTAAACCTATCTATAAACCAATATTGCATTGGTTAAAACACATATCGATCGTAAGATTGATTGAATGAGTGAATTTTTGAATTAAATGGATTATATATAAAAAAATATTAAAAAATAAGAAATAAATATAAAAAAAAGAGAGATGAATAAAATGGAACCCAGAATAAAAATGGCTTTGGCGATTATACTTACAGCAATAATAGTAGGTGGAATAGGAATTGGAGTTACAGTGATCGTTTTAACACCACCAGAAGCAGATGCGCTCGAAATATATCACTGGTGGACGTCAGGTGGAGAAAAAGCAGCTGTAGATGCGCTTATCGCTGTTTTCCAAACGGAATATCCTGATGTAACGGTTATACAAAGTCCAGTAACTGGTGGAGCAGGGTATACGATGATGGGAATTATCAAGCCTTTGGTACTCGCTGGAGAGGCTCCAGATGCCTTCCAGATGCACGCTGGATATGAAGGTAAACCTTATTTTGATGCAGATCTATTGGAATCGATAGATCATATATGGGATGAGGATTTGAAAGCAGCTGTTCCAGATGTAGTAGAAAGCATGAATATGTTCAATGGGCATTACTACTCCGTTCCGGTGAATATCCACAGGGTTAATGTAGTATGGTACAACAAGGATCTCCTCGATGATAATGGTATTGATCCCGCTACCTTGACCACTTGGTCTAAGTTTTTCGCTGCATGTGATACATTAAAATTAGCAGGCGTAACTAATCCTGTACAAATGGGGGAAACATGGACGGCAGCGCACACTTTTGAGCAATTCATAGCAAGTGTAGGAATCGACTTTTACGAGGATTGGATAAACGGAGAGGTTACATCGGCAACTGATACTAAACTCTTGGAGGCATTTGGTTATTTCGAAACGTATATGAGTTATGTCAACCCAGATCATGCAGCTTTGACATGGGATGATGCGACTAAAAGATTAATCACGGGAGATGGCGCGTTTAATATCATGGGAGATTGGGCTAATGGAGAATTCTTCATAGCTAATAAGACATATGGCGTGGACTATGGAACATTTGCAGTCCCTGGAACCGGAGCTATGTATGGTCTTTGCATAGATTGCTTCCAGCACCCGAGAGGTGTATCCCATCCCACAAATTCAGAGAGATGGCTAAAGATTGTAGCTTCTAAGGCGGGTCAGGACGCCTTCAACCCCATAAAAGGTTCTATTGCCGCACGTACTGACGCAGACACAACTAAATATGGTGCATATCAAAAGGCGGCTATAATTGACTTCGGGGCAGTGACATATATGTTTCCAAGTGTGGTTCATGGAAGTGGTGCGCCTGAAGCGTTCAAAGTAAAGTTGTCTGCTATAATCTCTAGTTTCGTCACGAATTTAGATGAAAGTGCAGCAGCGAGTGCTCTAACTAGCTATACAACGCAAATAAGTGATGAGTACACTAAAGTCTGGTCGCTAGATTGAATGTAAAATGTAATATTTAAAATGGAAAGAGTGTAAAAAATCTTCCTTTCCTTTTTTTTTTTAAAAATTTTAGATAAATAAAAATATTAATTAACTTAGGAATTCTTAAAGGTGTTTTATTGAAAAGAAAGAGGATTTCCCGAAAGATTTTTACGAAAGATAGGATAATTATCCAGTTCATTTTTCTAATATCCGTATTGCTTGTGGGTTACTTTGTTTATATCAGCATCGGATGGAATGTAGTCGTATCCCTTTCTGACTGGGAAGGTCTTGTTCCAAGCTATAATATTGTAGGGTTTGATCAATATATAAATTTACTTGGCGACCCGGTATTTTTAACCTCTCTAATGAATAATATTTTGTTAATGCTAATTTTTGTACCCTGTACTTTATTTTTGGGTCTCTTTTTGGCTATACTCTTGGATCAAAAGGTGAGGAAGGAGGCTGTATTTAGAACCATCTACTTATTACCGTTTACTCTCTCGTTCGTAGTCACTGGATTTTTATGGAGATGGATGTATAATCCTTCCATGGGGGTTATAAATACATTACTTGAGATAACTGGGCTCGAATTCCTAAAATCCGGATGGATTACGGATCCAAATATAGCACTGTTCTGCGTTATTGTTTCCCTAATATGGCAATTCGCGGGGTATGCGATGTTGATTTTTTTAGCTGGGATAAGATCCATTCCTGAATCTCATATTATGGCGGCAGAGGTAGATGGGGCGTCTGGTTTTCAACTATACAAACGTGTTATAATCCCCCAAATAAAAGCTTCAACCTTCACCGCTTTTGTTGTTCTCATGGTATTTGCTCTCAAAGCATTTGATTTCATTTATATATTAACAGGTGGAGGACCTGGTTACGCCACAGAAATCTTACCACTAACGATGTACAAAGAGACCTTTGCTATGACGCATTTCGCCTATGGGTCTGCCATTGCAACCGTATTGTTTTTGCTTGTAATGGCAATAGTAGTACCATATCTATATTCAACATATAGGAGGAAATAGAAATGAGATTCTTAAAATTTAAACGTGTGATTCTTTATATTTTGCTTATTTTTTTCGTAATAGTGACACTTCTTCCACTATGGGCTGGCATTATGACAGCCTTCAAAACAGAGGAAGATTTGATTTACACGACACCCTTAGAACCACCATCATCCCCGACTACGGAGCCGCTGGAAACAACCTTTATTATCCTGCAAAGACCTTTACTGAATAGTCTAATTTTTACATCAGTTGCGACGATTCTATCTTGCTTTTTAGGTTCCATTGCGGGTTATACATTAACTAAAATCAAGTTCAAGGGTTCCAACAC
>JAHLWH010000237.1 GCA_019058015.1 Promethearchaeota archaeon
CATTCAAACAAGAAGTTATAAATATATTTTTATACAACGCTACTCCTCCAAAGGAATTTTTTCAAAAAATAAAAAATACAATTTTTTAAAATTTAATTATAAGTTGTTGATAAAAAGAATTTGAATGGACCTGACGGGAATTGAACCCGTGACTTCGAGAGTGCGAATATCGCTTCTAGATAGATATTTTCTATTTCTAGAACTCGCGATCTTCCACTGATCTACAGGCCCTTATTTAAGATATTTTTTATAAATTAATTACTTTTTACTAATTCTTTCTAGATTATTAAATAATTTTTTCAGATCTTCTTTATCGACAGCAACTTTTAATTTATATTTAATATTTAGAATCATCAAAAATAAATAATTTTGATGCATTCTGATTATATACATTTACACATAAAAAAGAAAATTGCAAAACTTAACTAGTAATTGAATTAATTTGGCTAATATATAATGTCGGAGAAAAATAACTTCCCTAAACGGTATAATTTTTCAGAAATCGAAAAAAAATGGATAGAATACTGGAAAAAAGAAAATATATACGAATTTGATTTAAATAAAGAAGGACAAATATTTACGATTGATACACCACCCGATTTTACAAGTGGGGATTTACATATGGGGCATATATTAAATCATTCATGGATTGATTTTGTCGCACGATTTCGAAGAATGCAGGGAATTAATGTTTATTTTCCTCAAGGTTATGATTGCCATGGTCTTCCAACAGAATTGGCTGTGGCAGAAGAATTTAAAATAGATAAATATGATAGAGAAAATTTTCTTAAAAAGTGCATTGAATGGACAGAACATTGCATAAAACGAATGACCAGGCAATTTGATGAACTAGGATATTCTACAGATTGGAATTATATTTATAGAACAATGGATAATACGTATAAAAAGCAAGTTCAAGAATCTCTTTTGGATTATTATGAGAAAGGTTGGCTATATCGCGCTAAACATCCAACACATTATTGCATGAATTGTCAAACTTCTGTTGCTAAAGCAGAAGTAGGATATATGGATGAAGAGGCAAAAATTTGGGAAGTTGAATTACCTTTAGCAAATTATCCTGAAGAATATATCATTATTGCGACAACTAGACCAGAGTATATCGAGGCATGTGTGGGCATTTTTGTTCATCCGAACGATGAAAGGCATTATGATTTAATAGGAACTCAGATAAGAATCCCATTTTCAGAAAGAATTGTTCGTGTTGAAGCTGATAAAGATGTGGATATGAATTTTGGAACTGGAATTGTATATTTATGTACATTTGGAGATGAGATGGATATTCGATTGCAGATGAGATATAATCTCCCAGTTGTTCAAATTTTTACTAAAGATGGTCACATGAATGAAAATTCAAAATTTCAAGGTTTGACAATTCTTAAAGCTCGAGAAAAAATTTTAGAAGAATTAGATAAAATGGGATTATTAGTAAGCGAGAAAGAATATCAACATCGAATAATAGTTCATACAGAAAGATCTTCCTGCAAGCAACCAATTGAATATCTCCCAATACCTCAATGGTTTATTAAAGTTAAGGATTTCACAAGAGATATTATAGAATCTGGAGAAAAAATGAAATGGTTTCCGGAAAAACATAAACGACGTCTAATTGATTGGTGCGAAAGTCTAGATTGGGATTGGGTCGTTTCTAGACAGAGAGTATTTGGAACACCTATACCATTTTGGTATTGTAATGATTGTGGGGAAATTTTTTCCGCAAAAAGAGAAGATTTGCCCGTTGATCCAGCAAGAGAAGAGTCACCTGTAAAAGAATGCACAAAATGTAACAGTAAAGATATTATTGGTGAAAAGGACATTTTAGACTGTTGGATTGACTCAAGCATCACACCGCTGGTTATATCAAAATGGAAAATTGATAATGATTTCTTTAATAAGACATACATAAAAGCCATAGTTCATAGACCACAAGGTTATGAAATTATCAGAACATGGCTATTTTATACATTATTTCGCTGTAAAAAACTAACAGGAAAAGATCCATTTGATGAGGTTATGATTAATGGGATGGTTGCAGGTCCAGATGGTAGAAAAATGTCTAAAAGTTTTGGTAACGTCGTTTCTCCAGATGAAGTTTTACCCCTATATGGAGCCGATGCACTTAGACAATGGGCTGCAATGGGTTCATTAGGTGATGACTATCCGTTTGAATATTCGTGGATTGAGAAAAATACCAAACAACCTGTTAGTAAAGATAAAATCGATGAAGAAAAAAATAAATTGTCTGAAGATAAATTCAATAGAAAATATGAGAGAAGATACAACCAATTGATAGGGGCTTCTAAATTTCTAACAAAAATATGGAATGCATATAGATTTTTATATTTAGCTAATAAAAGAATTGATTTAAAAGAGATTGACATTGAAATAAATGAATTATCCGCTATTGATAGCTATTTTTATAAGGAATTTAATAAAGTTCTTGAATATATAACAAATTCATTCGAAGGATATAATTGGCATGAAGGATTTGCAGCATTTCGCACATTTTTCTGGTATGAAATATGTGATGATTACATTGAGGCAATAAAATATAAATTTTATTTAAAAGATGAAGCAATAAAACAAAATGCATTAGAAGCCGTATTAAATCTGATGCATAAAATACTAAAGATTTTAGCAATAATAAGTCCTTTTATTTCAGAGGATATTCATTCTATTCTCTTTAAAAATTATATAAAACAGAAATCAATCCATCTTGAAAAATGGCCAGTTCCTTATAAAGGAATTTCAGAAAAATTAGCTGAACAAGGTAAATTTGGTATAGAAATTATTAAAAATGTTAGAATGGTTAAATCTTCAAATAAAATTCCATTGAATCAAGAATTAAATAAAGTTATATTAATTTTAGACATTAATAAAGCAAAAATGTTGGAAGCGCTACAAATCGATATTAAAAAAACAATTAGAATTAAAGAATTAATAGTAATTGATAAAGAGACACAGAGATCATTAACTACACCCGATATAGAAGAAAAGATAGAAGATTTAGATTTAAATATTTTAATTTATAAATAACTTTCAACCTATTGGAGCAATAAATACTTTTTATTAAATTATTGTTCACCTTCAAGTTGAGAAATTATTTGTTTTTTCATTTCTTCAACGTTTGTTGAGAAACCGAAAGTTTCAGCGAATTTTTGGTTTGTAGTTAACTCGTGAGATCTTCCTTTTTTAATGGCGTTAATAAATTCATTATCTAATAACCATTTAACATGTTCATAAGCGCCAGAACCACGTATTTTAACAAGTTTTGATTTAAGAATTGGTTGTTTTAAGGCAATAATAGTTAATGTTCGCATTATTCTTTGTGGAATAAGGCCTCCAGCAGCAAACCTTGCAACTTTTTCAGTATATTCGGGTTTAATTTGCATACTATATTTATCTCCAATTTGAACAATTTCAATTGCAGTGGTTCTATCCAGAAATTCAAATGCGAGTTCATTGATTATAGCTTTTATTAAATCTTGTTTAATCTCTAATTTTGAAGAAAGTTCTTCAAGCCCAAGTGGACGACCTGCGACAAATAAGGCGGCTTCAATTTGATTTTTGTGAAAATCTAAGTTAAGTCTTTCTTTTCTTTCTTCATCCGATAATTCTTGAATTTCTGGTTCAACTCTATTAATTTCTTCTTTTATTAAGGATTCATCTATTGGTTTAACTTCTTCTTCTGTAGATTTATCTGTTGATTCAACTTCATCTTCTCCTAAAGATTTATCTATTAATTTAATTTCATCTTCTGCTGTAGATTCATCACTAGATTTAGCTTGCTCTAATTCATTATTTTTATTATTTTCTTCTTCCATGCACATCAAAATTTTTTTTTTATTCTATTAATTCTTTGTTTGTTATTTAATTGTAATTGAAATATCTTCAAAATCCTCTGCTTGAAATATATTTATTTTATTGGAAGTTCCTAAGAACATTAATGAAAGGAACATCCTAACAAGAGCAAACTTACGGGAAATTGTATCCTCTTGTTCATTTTTTATTAAATTTAAAAGTTCAAAAAATGAGATATAATCTGTTTCATTAAGATCTTGGGAAGCCTTGATTTTGTTATACCATCCATCGATCAATTCTTCAATCGTTTGTTCTTTTCCTGTAATATGTTTTAATAATTCTTTAGGTAATTTTGCTTTTGATTTTTTAAATTGTACCAATTGTTTTGCTTCTTCTCTTCGTTCACGTGCGCGTCTTAATTTTTCTCGTTTTTGCATTGTTTCTAAAATAGCAGCTCTCATTGCTGAAAAGAGTTCTTCTTTAGTGGCGACTTTCTTTTTGGGTTGAATTGGTTGAGAAAATGCTTTTGGAATTGAACGTCTAGTTCGTTCCCTTAATTCTTGTATTTCTTGTTCTTGCTGTATTTTTTGTTCATGTTCAATGACATCCTTTATTTTTGTATGATGAATAGTTGCTGCACCTAAAATTGCCATTCCAGAAATTCTAAAATTAATAAAATCTTCTTTAAGCATCTTTTCAAAGAATTTATGAATTATGGGTGTGAAATCTTGATTTAAAAATGTTGAATCCTTTAATAACTCCGGATCCAATAGTGAATTAAATGGAGGTTTTTGCCAGAATTTTTTATCAGCTTCAATTTTTTTTTTCATTTCTTCTGCTATTTCTTCTGATAATTCACTATCTTCTTCAAATTCTGCAATTAATTCTTCTTTAACTTCAATTTCCTTTTGGATTTCAGGCAATGGTTTTTCAATTGAATTTATTTGATCATTAGTTAATTTAGAAATGTTTGGGGTTTCATCTTTAGGCTTTTTAGGGCATTTATGTTGAGATAATCTTTTAAAATTCTTTCCACAATAAGGACATTTTGGCATATTTACGTTCTCCTTACTTTTTTTAAGTTCCCTCTAATTCCAATATTTCTTTAGCTTCTTTTTCTAAATCCACACTAAAAATATCAGTAATTCCACCTTGCATTGAAACACCGTAGATTCTATCTGCATTTACAATATTTTCCTCACGATGACTAATAACTAAAAATTGAGCTTGTTTTGCAAATTCTTTCAGTATAACCCCCACTCGTGCACAATTTGGACCATCAAGCGCAGCGTCGATCTCATCTAAGATGAAAAAAGGAGCAGGATAAAATTCTTGGACGGCAAATATGAAAGATAATGCAACTAGAGTCTTTTCTCCGCCACTTAAAATTTCAAGTGAACTAATTTTTTTACCTCTTGGGCGAGCTTCTATGTCAATTCCTCCTTCAAAAGGTTTATCTGGTCGTTCTAATATCATTTTAGCGGAGCCGCCTGGTGATAAATTTTGAAACACACTTGAAAATTGTCTATTAATCTCATGGTAAGCTTTCATGAAATTTCTAGTTTTTTCTAATTCAATTTTATCAATAGAGTCAAGAATCGCCTTTCTTTCTCTTTGAATGGTTTGTCTTCTCATATCTATTTCATCAAATCGCTCTTTAACGTCATCATA
>JAHLWH010000238.1 GCA_019058015.1 Promethearchaeota archaeon
ATAATAAGAGGTGAAAAAAACATGAATTTAATTATTTTTCAAGGAAAAAATATGTGGGATATTACAGATTTCTCAGTTTTTTCCGGGTTGATTACCATAATTGGCAGTATATTTTCAGTAATCGGTATTTTATATATACTTGTTTCTATTCTAAGTAAGAAAGTAGGCGGGATCTTTAAAGGTGCTTTTTACTTGATAATTGGGATAACAATACTTGCTATTACGGGAGATGTATCTATAAATCTTGCAGATTTGTTCGGTTCATTTCCAGAATTACCACCCCCTGGAGATGGTTGGCGATAAATATATCTAATCAATTCAGAAAAAAATCAAAGATATCTTTTTCCTTTAAATATATTCCTTTTACAATCGTTATAGAGTCAATAAAGTGGGAAAAAATTAAGATAAGGATGTAAAAAAAATAACATGAATTGTCAAATTTTTCAAGTCCCTGATTTATTAGAGGTTTTTTTTAATGAATTGCCTAATACATTTGGGGATCTATTGAATTTTGCGCGTGCATTTGGCTCCATGTTAGGTTTATTACTGGGAGTTTTCGGAATAATTTGTTTATTGGGTAAAAATTATTTTAAAATGAATGGGGCAAAATTTATTATCTTTGCAGGTATTCTTTTGATAGTATGTGGTCCAGATTACGGTCTGCATTACTTTAATATAATTTAATTTGAAAGGAATGGAAAAAAAATAAATATAGAATTTGGTTATCTCAATTCTCGAAAATGACGGTAGATCCCGACATCAATCTTATTAATTTTTCGAATGGTGCCAAGAATTTTCTTATATTCGAAGATTTTCGTATTTTTAACAAAACTTATGGTGATATGGAAGACATCATCAAAAATTCTGGTCTTATAAGGGCCCCTTCCAGAATTTGTTTGATGGAAGTAGAGTTAAAATTGGAAGGATACAACTTCTACCGAAGGGGAGAGGTCGCCTTTAATATCGAAGATTTGGTATTGTTATTAAAATGCAATAAAGAAGATAAAGCTACCACCGAATTAATATTCGGAGAGAAATACCTTTCGGTCAAAATTATTTCAGAAAAGAATAATTCCGTTATAGAGAGAACGGATGCCAATGCTGCAAGTTCTTTTGAATTTTATTTTAGATTAATTTTTAATTGCTATTGTATTTTAATCTTTTTCATCTTTTAGAATATTGAAAAAATTAGTTCTAAATAGGGAATAATAATATTTTTGCTCGAAAAAATTGCACATTCGCTCTTTGCCTTTTATATTTTCAAAAAAATTAACCTCTTTTGGATAAATTATATCCCATAAAACAAGACCGTTAGGAGAATAAGGCTTGTAAGAAAATGATTTCTTTGGATCGAATAGAGTCTTAAACTCATCAAGCGTTATTTTTTTAGTTCCTAGTTCAACTAATTTTCTAATTATCTTTCGTATTTGTTGCCTTAAAAAACTCTGGCTATAAAAATCCAAAATTAGAAAATCATTCATAATTGATAATTTAATATCCTCCAGATCTCTGACTGTATTTTTATCTTTATCTTTTTTAGCAAAATTAACAAAATCATGACTACCTTTTAATAAATTACATCCCTGTTTAATCAAATCGATTTCGAATTCTGATTTTTTTATGAGATAGGATATTGGATACTCAAAAATATATTTATAATGCCGACAAATTGCATTCCGCCTTGGCTTATAATCTATTGGAACTCTTGCAACTGCCCATACCCCTATATCATTCGGGAGAGCACTATTTAATTCCTCAGGATAAAAACTTTTTTGAGTTATAAAAGAAAACACAGATCCTCTTGCGGAAACGAAACGATCTGTTCGACTTGCTGCTTCAAAACCAGATTTGCTTTCATTTTCAATATAGGATTTATCAATAAGTTTCTTTATTAAAATACCTTCAATAGTATTCTCTTCCTTTTGACGTTGAGATCCAAGATAATGATCAGCCAAATAATACATCTTAATAAAATATCGTTGCGCTGATTTCATAGACCTCTGATTTATTAGTTAAAATTTTTCTATTCTAAAATAATAGTTATTTTTTTAACCAAATCTGGCATCTCTCGTAGGTTATTAATTATTGCTAAATTAACATCTCTGATGATTTTTGTAACAAAAGGATTCATAGGTATCTCTTTCTCATTAATTAATAGTTTTATTTCATCACTCATAGTTTATATAAAGTAATATTTGATTTTAAGTTTAATTTTGAATATACTGAAAAGGTTTTTTAGGAATATAAAATTTCATAAATATATTATATATAGAAGCATCTGAAATTGATATCGAATATATCTAATTCGATAATTGATAATTAAGATTTATTGAAATATAATATAACCAAAAATTTTAGAGATAGTACATATCTATGCAATTAAAATTAAAATCAAAATTTTTAGATTTTCGCGATAAAATAAAAACAAAGATTAGAGTGAAAAAGGAGAATTTTGTAATTATTATTTGTATAATCTTAATTGTTTTTATTGCATTTTTTATTAGAATCAGCCCACTGTTTGTTGGCCCCCCTATGATAAAAGCGTTTGATCCTTGGATACAATATTATTCGGCAGAATATCTAAGTCAAAACGGGATTTATGAATATTTTCATTGGCACGATTTTAAGTCTTGGTATCCTGAGGGAATTGATCGTTTTAGACTGAGACCAGGACTACAATTTACAGTCTCAATAATTTATTGGGTATTAAATGGACTGGGAATTCCTATTCAATTATATGATGTTTGCTATTATTTCCCTGCATTTGCTGGAGCTTTAACAGTTTTTATTATGTACTTTTTAGGTAAGGAAATTTTAGATAAACGAACTGGTCTTCTTGCTGCATTTTTTTTAGCATTTAATCCTGGACATATGCAACGAACAGTTGCTGGATTTTTCGATAATGAAACTATTGGCATTCTTGGAACATTATTAACTCTTTTATTTTTTATTAAAGCCCTAAAAACAGGAAAGATCCATCATGCAATTCTTGCTGGATTATCATTAGGTTTTTTATCACTTAGTTGGGGTGGTTATGTTTATACGTTATTAATAATTCCCTTATTAACAGGGATATTAATTTTAGTTGATAAATATTCACCAAGATTATTTATTGCTTATGCGGGAACTGAAGGGGTTGGAATCCTTGTTTACTCCTTATTTATTAAATTTTCCCCCGAAGGATTTTTTAATGATTTTGAATTTTTAGCAGTTTTTCTCTTTTCAGTAGTATTAATCATATATCATATTTTTTATCGACAAAAAACACTAAATCCAAAATTTTATGATGCTGTATTAACTTTCTTGCGTTGGGCAATAATTCCAATAATTTTAATTGGAGCAATAGTTCTATGGGTATTTCCTAATATAATTCCATTTGGGTTTGATGCACGATTTACAAGTGTATTTTCTCCTATGTTAAGGCAAGATTTGCAGTTAGTTGCTTCGGTTGCTGAGCATATGCCAAGCCCGTGGAGTGTTTTTTACTATAATACATTAATTCCAAGTTTATTAGTACCTGTAGGAATTTATTTCGGTGTTAAAAGAGGAAATGAAGAGGATTTTTTAATTATAATCTATGTTCTCACTTTATTCTATTTTACAGGTAGTATGATTCGAATTATTTTATTATTCGCTCCTGCAGTATGCTTGATCGGGTCTTATGGATTATCAAATATATTAAAATTGTTCGGGAGTTTTATTGGTAAAGAAAAGAGTATGATAACTAGACGTAGGAAAAGACAAGTAAAAACGACCATTGGAAGTTGGGAATCTTTTGGAGTATATGCCATAGTCGGATTTTTAATGTTTGCTCAAGTCTCTCACGCAGCAGATATTTCGAGAACTTCTTTATCTGGGTCTCAAATAATTCCTGGAGGTATTCTACATGATTGGGAAGAGAGCATGACTTGGATCAGGACTAATTTACCTCCCGGAACTGTAGTAGTAAGCTGGTGGGACTATGGTTACTGGATAACTCCTATTGGTAATGCGACAACGATTAATGATAATGCTACAATAAACCAAACACGAATTGGTGCCACGGGTATGGCTTTTATGCAAACAGATGAACTAGAGAGTGCTAAAATTCTACGTCACTTGAAAGCTGATTATATTCTCGTATATTTTACAATGTTTACTGAACTTGGAGGAGATGAGGGAAAATGGCCATGGATGCTTAGAATTTGTAATGATAACTATAAAGCATATAAAAATTTTGGATGGGAAGCGTATAATTGGAAAGAAAATAGTGTATTTGATGAATCAGAATATCAAAATCCATCTACAGGTGTATATAAAGAAAAATGGTTTCAAAGTCAATTATTTAGATTAATGGCATATGGATTGCCAACTAGAGTAGAGGAAGCCACAAAAGATTTTGAATATTTTTATGCTCAAAAAGTTGCAGGTGATCCTTCTCGAAATATCGAACCTAGTAAACTTGATGATGGTAGATTGTGGTCCGAAGTTATTCCTTACCATGGTTATTATGATTTCAAAGTGTTTAAGCCAACATTCTTTTCTACACAAGGATTAGTTAAACTATTTCGAGTTGATTATACTGCATTAGATTCCTCTGTAGAAGTTAGCGATCCAAAAGTTTATGATAATGGTTTTGCCAATTTTAAATTAATAAATACAGGAATTAAAGAGGTAACCTTAGATAATGTTTTCATAAAAGAAGATTCTTATGATTTTACTATTGAAGATAACGACAATCAAATTGAACCAGCAGAGGAAAAACTCGTTTGGATAGATGCCCAAAATGCAGGCTTTGAATTAAATGATGTAGTCAATATTTCAGTTAGTATAGAAGCTGAAGCTTTAGAAGATACAAAATATACTTTTGAAGCCAGTTCTACTAATGTTTTAATTGAACCTTCTCCAGAATATGAAATTAAAATCAACAGAGAAAATAGTATTGCATTAATTAATGAAGATAATTTAAATACAAGTTTTTATTTAGAAGTAGAAAATACAGGCGAAGGAATTATAAATTTAAACGCAACCTCTATAAATGGAATTGAATTCAACCAAACCATAAGTAATTCCTTATTGAAACCAGGATCAAAAACAACGGTTTATCTTCCTGAATCCCCAATTAATAAATCTGCATTAGGAGATGCAATGGATAAATTAAGTGATACAATAAGAGTTATTGCATCTGAAGGAATATATGAGGAAACTATATTTACTTACAATAAAAAAGATTATAAAATCTCAATAATCCCTGAAGACCGCGTGCTTTCTGATGAAGCAAAAATATTTTATAGTAAAAATCGAACTCAAATTCCTATAGATTTAAATAGTGCCTGTGCATATGATAATGGCTCAATTTTCATTGAGGTAAAAAATACTGGAAACAAACTAATAGGATTAGACTCTGTATATATTGATGGTGTGTCTAAAGACTTTATTTCAGTTGACGATGATTATCTTCTCTCCAAAGATGAGATCAAAGATCTAATAATTGATTATCCGGATATTGAGAATAATGAAGAAATTGAATTAATTGTCGCAGCATCCGGTTTGGATGGATATATCGCAGCTACGGATGTAGGTTATTTATATCCAATTAAAAATTCTGCAAATTTTAGATTTATCTCTGAATCTGAACTTAACTTAACACATGTATGGGCTAATGAGACAATAGAGGTTGCACTTAAAAATACAGGAAATATTCTTATTGAACTTGATGATGTGATAATAAATGGGACAGAAAGCATCTCTATTGATGATGTAGTTTTTAACTATAACGATAAAACGTTGGATCTCCAAGAGATAGCAATATTCTCTTTCAATTCAACTCAATACAAAATAAATCAGTCAAATATTATAGAAATAAATGTATCTACTAAATCTGGAATGTCAATAAAACAATCATTTACAGCTGAAGTTAACCCTGTATCGAATCCGGATAAATACAGCATTGAAATCTTAGATATATCCTCAGCAGAGTATAGTCAAGATCTATTAACACTCAATCTTAAAAATATAGGCGATGATAATCTAACAATTGATGCAGTGTATGTAAATAACACATACATTCCATGGAGTACAATCACAATTGTTGATAATGAAAATCTAACTATTGAAACAGGTGAGGAAATAACATTAACAATAACATTAACAGATCTCGAATTATTAATTGGAACAATTAATGTAGATGATACTCTTGAGATATTAATTAGAACACAAGAAGGAGCAGAAGATACTCACGTAATTACAGTTGTGGAATAATATCTTCAAAACTTTTATTTTTATTATTACCATTTATTCCTTTATATTTTAAACAGTAAAAATCTTAAGATATCAAGAATATTAATTTTCACGATAAATCACTGCTTATCATTTGTTAATAATGTTTTTTTCATTAATTTTTCCTAAATAGAAGTAGCAATATGTGAGTTTAATATCTTGAAATTTGAATTAAAAAGTGAATATTCACCCACTGGAGACCAGCCCACTGCAATTAATGCCTTAGTTGATGGAATCAAAAGAGGAAATCATTTTCAAACCCTTTTAGGTGCTACGGGTACTGGCAAGAGTTTCACAGTAGCTAACGTTATACAAGAAATTCAATTCCCAACACTTGTAATGGCTCCGAATAAAACATTGGCCGCACAATTATACAATGAGTTAAAAGGGTTATTCCCTAATAATGCAGTACGTTATTTCGTGTCATATTATGATTATTACCAGCCTGAGGCTTACGTTCCAGTTAGTGGGTTATATATAGAAAAAGATTTTAGCGTTAATGAAGAAATCCAAAGACATCGATTGGAAGCAGCACATGCACTTAGAACAAGGACTGATGTAATAGTTGTCGCCACGGTTTCTTGTATTTATGGAATGGGCCGACCGGAGGACTGGGAAGATGCTTCCATCGTTCTGGAAGTGGGAGAAGAAATTAAAAGGAGCAATATTCTCAGAAAGCTCATTGAAATGGGATATGAACGTAAAGACTTGGAATTTAAAAGAGCTACTGTTAGAGCCAAGGGTGATATTATTGACATATATCCAGCTTATTTAGAAACGGCTCTAAGAATATCTCTATTCGGTGATGAGATTGAATCAATTGAAGAAATTCACCCTGTCTCTATCAACACAATAAATAAATTACCTAATTGTAGAATATTTCCAGCCAGTGAATTTGTAATTCCGGAGGAAAATAAAATCACCGCAATTGATAAAATTGAAAAAGAGATGCAAGAAAGGGTTGTATATTTTAAAAAAGAAAAAAAATATGCTGAAGCACAAAGAATTGAATCTCGGACAAAATTTGACCTTGAAATGTTAAGAGAAATGGGATTTTGTAAAGCTATTGAGAATTATTCAAGATATTTGGATAATAGGGAACCTGGTGTCCCTCCAAGGACGATTATTGATTATTTCCCTAAAAAATTTTTGATGATTGTAGATGAATCACACATAACCGTTCCTCAGCTACATGGAATGATTAAAGGTGACATATCCCGAAAGAAAAACTTAATTGACTTTGGTTACAGACTCCCAAGTGCTTATGACAATAGGCCTTTAAAATTTGAAGAATGGGAACATAAGATCAATAAAGTTATTTTTATGAGTGCTACTCCAATGAATTATGAATTAGAGAAATCAAATGGTAAAGTAGCTGAACAAATCATTAGACCTACGGGCCTTGTAGATCCCCTCGTTGAAGTAAGACCAACTAAAAGCCAAATTGATGATCTTTTAGGAGAAATTAGAAAAGTAATTAAAAATAATGAACGTGTTTTAATTACAACTCTAACGAAAAGAATGTCAGAAGATATTGCAGATTATTACAATGAATTGGGTCTAAAAATAACTTATTTGCATTCAGAAATAGACACCGTAGAAAGGTTTGAAATACTTCGTAACTTAAGAGCGGGTGTTTTTGATGTTATAGTTGGAATTAATTTATTAAGAGAGGGGTTAGATTTACCAGAAGTATCTCTCGTGGCAATCCTTGATGCAGATAAGGAAGGATTTCTTAGAAACACTCGTTCCTTGATCCAGACAATTGGAAGAGCCTCTAGAAATATAAATGGAAGGGCTATTTTATACGCTGATAAAATAACACGATCAATAAAGGTTGCTATAGACGAGACTAATCGTCGAAGGAAAAAACAAATTGATTATAATAAAAAGAATAATATTACTCCAAAAACAATTCATAAGAAAATTTTGGAATCTCTGGCTGAAGAACAAGAACTAAAAGAAAAAGAATCTAAAAAATTAAAATTTAAAATTGAAGAAAGAATTGAAGCATCTATAAATACAAAGGATTTATTAAGATATCTTGAAAGTGAGATGTATCGTGCAGCTCAAGATTTAAGGTTTGAAGATGCAGCATACTTAAGAGACCAAATTAAAGATATTAAACTTAATCAGAATGTTAAATAAATTAGGTGATGTAAATGGGAAACACTATGATTCATGTAAAAGGGGCTCGTCAGAATAATCTCAAAAATATAGATGTAAAAATTCCTCATAATAAATTAATTGTAATCACAGGAGTTTCTGGGAGCGGAAAATCAAGTTTAGCAATGGATACGATTTTTGCAGAAGGCCAACGACGTTTTTTAGAATCATTATCAAGTTATGCGAGACAATTTTTGGGTGAATTAGAAAAGCCGGATGTCGATTCCATTGAAGGGCTCAGCCCTTCTATCGCAATTGAGCAAAAAGCGATATCAAGAAATCCAAGAAGTACGGTGGGAACAGTAACTGAAATTTATGATCATTTAAGAGTTCTTTATGCAAACATCGGAGTTGCTCATTGTCCAAATTGTGGAAGAAAAATATCACCTCAAACTGCTACCGAGATAGTATCTCAAATAATTAAGCCACATAAAAAAGACTCAAAAATTATTATTAAATCTCCGGTTGTAAGAGCAAGAAAAGGGTTATACCAAGATTTATTAGAAAAATTGAAGCGGCAGGGATATGCAAGGGTTGAAATTGATGGTATTCAGTATTCTCTTTCTGAAGAAATTGTCCTTGATAAATATAAAAAACATAATATTGATGTAATTGTTGATAGGTTAGTAATTTCGGATGATATTAGAAAAAGATTATCGGATTCAGTTGAGACTTCACTAAAACTTGGAGAAGGAATAGTTAAAATAGAAACTTTAGGTGAGGATGGCAGCACAGAACAAACATTTTCTGAACATTATGCGTGTATTGAATGTGGATTATCCTTTTCCGATTTAAAGCCGCGAATGTTTTCCTTTAATACGCCTCATGGCTCTTGCCAGAAGTGCAATGGATTAGGAAGTGCTTTACAATTCCTTCCAAGTTTAATTATTGGAAAAGATTTAACAAAAACATTGGAAGAAAGCAATATCAGAAAAATTTCAGGATTTAAGAGTACAAATGGTTATTCTTGGCAAATCCTAAAGCAAGTCTTAAAACATTATAGAGCTGATACGAAGACTCCGATTAAAGATCTTGATCCTGAATTGTTAGAAAAAATACTATATGGTACAGGACATGAAGAAATACAATTTGATTTAAGAAAAGAAGAATATGATAGTAGATTTAATAAAAGAGAGAAAAATAATAATACAAGTTATCAATGGAGATTTAAAAGAGCCTTTGAAGGATTAATTCCATTATTATATCGAAGATATATCGAAACAACTTCTAAGGAGCAACGAATTTCTTATAGTCACTTTATGATCGAAGTGATATGTCCAAAATGTAAAGGACAGCGATTAAATCCTTTTAGTCTATCAGTATTAATAGGAGGAAAAAACATTGCGGAAATTTGTGATTTAGCTGTCAAAGACACGTTAAAATTCTTAAATAAATTGAAATTAACAGAAATTGAGAAAAAAATCTCTAAAGATGTTTTAAAAGAGACTAAAGATAGATTATCGTTTTTGATTAATGTTGGTTTGGATTACATTTCATTAAATAGAAAAGCTCAGACGCTATCAGTTGGAGAAAGCGAAAGAATAAGACTAGCAACACAATTGGGTTCTAATCTTGTTGGTGTTACTTATGTGCTTGATGAGCCAACTATAGGGCTTCATATTCGAGACATTAAAAAATTAATTAATATGTTAAAGAAACTAAGAGATTTAGGGAATACCGTCATAGTTGTTGAACATGATGAGAGTATTATAAGGAATGCGGACCATATAATCGACTTAGGACCATTTGCAGGAGAAAATGGTGGCTACTTAGTTGCAGCGGGACCATTACAGGCAATAATTTCCAATGAAAAATCAATTACGGGAAAATATCTAAATGGTCAATTAACAATTCCACTTCCCGTTTCAAGAAGGGAATTAAATAATAAATTTTTGAGAATAAAAGGTGCTCGAGAGAATAATTTAAAAAATATTGATGTAAAAATACCCTTAGGAGTTTTTGTTTGTGTCACTGGCGTTTCAGGAGCCGGAAAAACGAGTCTTTTTGTAGATTGCCTTTATAAAGGTCTCAAAAAATTAATGGGTTCCGAAGAGAGATTTTATAAAGTTGGAGATTTTGATAATATTTTTGGCTATCAAAATATTGATAAAATCATTAATATTGATCAAAGTCCTATAGGGCGAACTCCACGTTCAATTCCAGCAACTTACACAAAAGCATTAGATTATATTAGAGAAATATACGCAAATTTACCAGAAGCAAAAGAAAGAGGGTATCTAAAAGGACGTTTCTCTTTTAATGTAAAAGGAGGTCGTTGTGGAAAATGTCAAGGCACTGGTTATATTCTCAAAGAGATGTTATTTCTTCCTGATGTATATATAAGGTGTGATGTATGTAAAGGGAAAAGATTTAATGAAGAAACTTTAGACATAAAATTTAAAGGATATTCTATTGCAGACGTCTTAAAGATGTCATTCAATAAAGCTTACAGAGTTTTTAAAAATATCCCGAATTTAAAAAGAACAATCAAAACAATTATAGATGTAGGTCTAGGTTATCTAGAATTAGGACAATCATCTACAACTTTAAGTGGGGGTGAAGCACAACGATTAAAAATTGCCAGAGAACTAAGAAAGGTTAGTACAGGAAACACGCTATATCTACTTGATGAACCAACAACTGGATTACACTTTGATGATGTTAAAAAATTAATAAATGTGCTTCAAAAATTAACTGATAAAGGAAATACTGTTATAATTATTGAACATAATATGGAAATCATTAAATCAACCGATTATATTATTGATTTAGGGCCAGAAGGAGGAGAAAAAGGAGGAGAAATAGTCGTTCAAGGCACACCTCAGGATATCATTAAAAATAAAGATTCATATACGGGAAAATTTTTAAAGAAATATTTGCAATAATGACTTTTCTAATTCTTTTTAGTTTTTCATAACTTATTTGTAATGATAATTAATATAAGATTTTTTTTAATATTATAATTTAAGAAGTTTAATAGATATGAAGTGGGATTTTTAATAATGCAATCTATCAAGGAAGATAAAAAACCTAGGGAATTAATAGCCTCAATACTCGGTCACATTGACCATGGAAAGACAAGTTTATTAGATTATGTAAGAGGAACAGTTGTACAGAAAAGGGAGGCTGCTGGAATAACTCAACATATTGGTGCTAGTTATTTTCCAGTAGAAGCGATTAAAAATTTTTGTGGCCCAAAATTTGCAGATTTAGATATTTTTCTTCCAGGAATTTTAATAGTGGATACTCCGGGGCACGCAGCATTTATGAATTTGAGAAAAAGGGGAGGAGCTGTTGCAGATATTGCAATTTTGGTAATTGACATTATGGATGGACCAATGCCTATTACTTGGGAATCTGTAAATATACTTCGGGAAAGAAAAGTTCCTTTTATTATCGCAGCAAATAAAATAGACAAAATTCCAAGTTGGAAACCAAATAAAAATGCTGACTTTGTTGAAACCTTTAATAAGCAAAGTGAATTTGTTCAAAAAAATTTTAATGAGAAATTATATAAGATTATTGGAGATTTTTTAGAAGAGGGGTTTCCCGGGTGTGATAGATATGATAAAATAAAAGATTTTACTAAAAGCTTAGCTATTGTGCCCACTAGTGCCATTACTGGAGAAGGGATATCTTCACTGCTTATCGTATTATTAGGATTAGCACAACAATTTTTAAAAGAAAAATTATTATATTCTGAAGGTCCAGCAAAAGGTGTAGTATTGGAGGTTAAAAAGGAAGCTGGATACGGATTTACAATTGATGCTTTAATATATGATGGAATCATTAAAAAAGGGCAAAAAATGGTTGTTGGAGGATTAGAAAAACCAATTGTTACAAAAATACGAGCCCTTTTTCAACCAAAACCACTTGATGAGATTAGAGATCCTCGTCAAAAATTTGATTCAGTAAATGAAATTCACGCATCTGCTGGAATAAAAATCCTGGCACCAGATTTAGAAGATTCTATTGCAGGAGCTCCACTTTATGTAATTGAAAATGAATCGAAAGAAGAAGAAATTTATAAAATAGTTGAAGATGAAGTTAATAGTATAAGAATTCAGACAGATAAGGCAGGGATCGTCCTAAAAGCGGATACATTAGGGTCTTTAGAGGCATTAGGGAAACATTTATCCGAAAATGGTATTGATATTAGTCGGGCTGATGTAGGTTCGATAAAAAAAGCCGATATATTGAGTGCAGTTGTAGTGAGAGATTTTGATTTATATTCGTCCGTTGTTCTTGGCTTTAATGTAAATATCTTAGATGAAGCAAAAGAGATGGCATACAATGAAAATGTAAGAATTTTTACCAATGATGTCATTTATAGATTGACAGAGGATTATATTGAATATAAGGAAACTCGAAAAGCAGAAGATACTGCAAAAGAATTAGGTGAATTGATCTTACCGGGAAAGCTTCAAATGATGCCAGAATTTATCTTTAGAAACTCAAATCCTGCTGTTTTTGGAGTTAGGGTAATTGGTGGTGATTTGGTTTCCAAAGTTCCTATACTCAAAGATAATGGAAAATATTTAGGTAGAATCCATCAAATTCAAGATAAAGGACAAAATATTCAAAAAGCAACTAAAGATATGGAGGTAGCAGTTTCAATGAAAGGTGTTGAAATTGGTAGAGATCTTGATAAAGATGAGATTCTATATATAAATGTTCCCGAATCTCATGTAAGACAATTAATTGGAAAATTTTTGGATGAATTAACCTCAGAACAAAAAGATATTTTACGAGAATATATTGTCTTAATGCGAAAAGAAAAAAACCCTTGGTGGGGCATGTAGGAATTAGTTCTAAAAGGCGGATCACATGACTCAATTAAATGACATATTTAAAATTGCTCTCAATGAAATTCTTCCTACAAAGCAAGAAATAGATAAGCATAAAGAAATTATTGATTTTTTGACCAAATTATTAACACAAAAGGCAAAAGAATTGGGAATTAGCTTTAAATTTATTGAGCCTCAAGGTTCAACAGGAATTAAACAAACTCAATTGAGAAACACATCTGATATTGATTTGTTTATTGGAATGGATTTTAAATCGTTTATGGAAGAAAAAATAAGTAAAACTAAATTAAAACAAAAATTGAAAAGTAAATTTAGAGAACTCTGTGAAACTTGGGTAATTAAAGCTATAGAAAAGCACGATTTTAAGAATATTATATTACTTTATGCAGAACATCCTTATGTCTCTGCGGAATATATTGATTCAGAAGGAATAACTGAAATTGATATTGTTCTTTGCTTTGCTTTATCTAAGGAATACTTATTGGAAAATGGTCCAATAACGGCTGTTGATAGAACTCCTTGGCATACTAGATTTGTTAGAGATAATTTAACTAAGGAACAAAAGAATGAAGTAAGATTATTAAAACAATTTTTTAAATGCTGTTATTCCTATGGAGATAAAAGTCCTGTTGGAAGGATAGGGTTCATAGGATACAGTTCAGAATTATTAATTTATCATTTCAGAAATTTACTAAATTTATTTGAGCATTTTGATGAATTGGAATATCAATCCATCGATTTTTTTAGTAGAAATACTAACGAATTAAAAAAAAAGCCTCGATTTATAAATGATTTTCTAATTATAATTGATCCCATAGACAAAAACAGAAATGTAGCAGCTGCAATATCAAAAAAAGCATATTATTATTGTAAAGATAAAGTTAAGCAATTTTTAAAAGATCCAGACATTTCATATTTTCAATTTAAATTTTTACAAATTGTTAATTTTAATTTGGTAAAGAAAGAAGCGATATTTGACCATCTTTTTTTAATTGAATTCAAAAATGAAAATCTAGAAGTTCATTATACAGAATTACGAGATAAATTATATTCTTTTGGAGAAAAGGTAAAAAGTAGTGGCGAAATAGAAAAGTCTAAAGACCCTAGATTTGGAAAAATTACTTTTGAAGTTTATTTTGAAACTGGTAAAAGTCTTTATGCAATCTCATTTTTTTGCGAAAATCCAAAAATTTCAGAGAAATTTCTTAGGCGTGGTCCACCAGTTAAGGAAAAATTACATGCGAAGCAATTTAAAAAGAAAAACCCTAATTATCTTCTAAAAGAAAACTTTCTTTATATAGAAGAGAAGCGAAGATTCATAAAATTTTTAGACTTTTTAAATGATATTTCAGTAAATAAAGCACCGAAAGAATTTGATATAATTAACGTTTCAAATTGTTATCATGTAAAGACTGATGTTGGAAAGAGATGTGTCTATGTTCTAAAGGAAATGGTACTTCCTTACATCAAATATTTAATTTAATTTGTTTTTTCCAAAGTTTTTACCTAACTAATATTTAAGAAATATTTTTTTGAATTCTTACTTGGTAATCAATTTACATGGATTTTACCTACAAATTATAAATTGTTTAAATATCATATCTAAATAATTTTTACTTTAATTTTTTAATTGTTATTTTGGAATACTCGTGTTGATATAAAAGTATAACATTATTTGAGTGCTCCAATTTTTAAAAATAGCAAAATTTTTATTTTTTTGACAATTTTTGAAAGCAATTAGAAGTTTAAATAAATAAGTTGAATAATGTAAAATGGTAAAGGTCAAAAACCCAGATGAGATAAGAAATCTCGTGATTTCTGGTCCCTATGAAAAGAAGCGAATCTTCTCAATTGTTGCGCATATTGACCATGGGAAAACAACAACTACAGATTATCTTTTAGAAAGAGCGGGGCTTATGCGAGAAGAAGATGCAGGTCTACTCCTTGCGACCGACTCGGATGAAGAAGAACAAGAAAGGGGTATTACGATATTTACAAGCGTTGTATTACTTGCTTTTACTGATTCAAGAACCTCAGACGATGAGGAACCTTATATATTTATGATTAATGACACTCCTGGACATATTTCATTTACTGGTGAAGTATCACGTGCATTAAGGGCTTCAGATGGTTGTATAATCTTGGTAGATGCCTTGGAAGGAGTAATGACTCAAACTGAAACGAATATTAGATTAAGCGTTGGAGAAGAATTATGTAAGCCCGTTTTATTCATTAATAAAGTTGACAGATTAATTAATGAATTAAAACTCAGTCCCAAGCAGGTTTATGAGAGAATAGATAAGATTCAAAATGAGGTTAATGAATTAATAAAAAAGATCGCCCCGAAAGGAATTGATTGGAGAGTTTCATTTCCAAATAATAGTGTTGCAATTGGTTCCGCGAAGGATGGTTGGGGCTTCACCCTTGGAATTCTTAAGGAAAACAATATTAAACCAACCTTTGTTTTTGAGAAATATAACGAAGGAGATATTGCATATTTGAGAAAAAATCTCAGATTAGATGATTCTCTATTAAGAATGGTTGTAGATCATCTTCCAGATCCATTAACAGCATCAAAATATCGAATTCCAAAAATCTGGTCTGAAGGTGATTTAGATTCAGAACTAGGTCAAGCATTATTAAATTGTGATCCAAATGGGCCGTTATATGGAATGATAACGAAAATATTTATTGATCCTAAGTCTTTTCGTGCAACTTTAATAGGTAGAGTATTTTCTGGGACGCTAAATGCTTCAGATTCAATATATTTATTAGGCAAAAAAGAAAAGGTACGGATAAAACGTTTAGGTGTTATGGAAATAACCGATATTTTAGATACAGGAAAAATCCCCGCAGGTAATCTTTTCGCAATATATGGTTTTATTTGTCCTACTGGAGAAACTTTCGTTGCAGCAAATATGGCACCAGGTAAGGGGGAATATTTCCCATCATTTGAGCAAATTAAATATGCTTGTGAACCTGTAGTCTCGCGAAGTATAAAACCAAAGGATCATCAAGATTTAGCAAAATTAGGAGAGGTTGTGCAAAAATGGTTAATGGCTGATACTACTGCCGAATTTAGATTAGATGAAGAATCTGGCGAATATATATTGTCTGGTATTGACCCTCTTCAGATAGATATTTTAACAAAACGTATTAATAAACAAGTACCTATTGAAGTTGGAGATCCGATTATTGTATATCGTGAGAAAATCGAAAAGTCAACCTCCGACGTTCATACAAAATCTGCAAATGTTCATAATAAATTTCTTATGCATATTGAATCTCTTGATGATACTTCCTTAGAACTAATCATGTCGGGGAGAATTGGAGAATATATGCCTGAGAAAGAGAGAGCAAAAATTCTTAGAGAAGAGGCTGGTTGGGATACAAAAGAAGCTAGAAGGATTGTAGATATATATAAAGGAAATGTTCTAATCAATGGAACGATGGGATTGCAAAGATTTAACAGAGTTAAATCTTATTTAGTTGCGGCGTTTCGCGATTGGACTCAAAGTTGCGTTTTAGCTAAAGAACCTGCTTTAGGTTTAAAAATAATTTTTACAGATATGGTAATCCATGAAGATCCGAGACATACTCAATATAATCAAATAGCTGGGATGGTTTTTTCAGGTTTTTCCTTAGCATTTCTAAAAGGTGATCCACAAATGTATGAACCTATTCAGAGGGTCGATATTAAAACTCCCGTAGGGACGGAATCGGGTATCATTTCGATTTTAAACCAACATCGAGGAAAAGTTGTGAATGTTAGTTCTGATGCCGATTATGTGACTGTTCATGGCGAAATTCCCGCTTCGGAAACGCTAGGAATTGATGACGATTTTAGAGGTGCTACACAAGGTCGTGCCTTTTTTGGTTATGAATTTAAAGCGTTTGAGAGAGTTCCGACTAAAATGCAAGAAGAATTAATCTTGAATATTAGAAAAAGAAAAGGTATGAAGGTCGAATTACCGAATCCTAAGCCATGGGAACGTTTTATCTACAAACGAACTTAATTTTTTAATTTCTTATTTTTCATCTATTCTAAATCTCTATACTATATTAAAAATCATTATAAGCTTTAGAAAATATAGAAATAGCTGAAACCATTTTATCTTTTATATTCTAAAATATTAATAGCGTTGATAATTATATTCTATTGGATTAGATTTTTTTGTACAGTAGGGACACTTATTTCGAAAAGAAGGTATAACCCTTTTACAAATATTGCATTTTTTTTTAATCTCTTCTTTTTTCTTCCATCCCAAGCTCAATAATATGTTATTAAGACTCTGAGGAGCAACATAAATAAAGAAAGGCGCCGATGATTGGACAATTAGTAAAATTGGCATCCAAAAGTAATCTAATAGACAGTTTGCTGTTTTTAAATAAATTATAAGATATATCCCAGAAATTAATCCAATTATTGCAAATAGACTGAATTTTAATTCTCTACTTATGATAATACCAACTTATTTCTTGAAAGTAATTAAGAATTTTTTAAATTTAATTTTTTTAACTCTAATAAATTTCTCTAACATTTAATAAAAAAAGTGAATTATTTAAAGGTTTGAATTGCTTCTTAGAGTTTAATAATTATTTTTGCATATAATTCATCAATACCCTCAAAAATTGGTTTTAATCTTCCAACCCTCTTTAAGATTTTTCTACTCATTCTTATTTTTTCTTTTAATAATTTTTTATTCGTTATCCAGTTTGTAAAGTAATATTCAATAAGAAAATATACTTATTATTTATTGATTTGAATTAGAAATTAAATATCTAAGAAATATGGAATATGGTATATTTAGATGTCAGATGAAGAGCAAAATGAAAAAAATAATAAAAAATTTGATGAATCTGAAGATGAGGAAGAGCAAGATACAGGTCTTAAAGCCTATATGAAAGAAATGGATATTCTTTCAGAAGATTTTTCTGATTTAAGTGATTTAGATATGGAAGAGTTGCAGGATATTAAAGAAGCTATTGAAGAAGTTAGGAGAGGAAAATTAGAAGGAGAAATCTCAGAAGATCAAACAGAGGAAGCAGCAGTCTCTGAGGAAATATCCATCGAAGATTCAGAGTTAATGGCATATTTCAAGGAAAGAGAACAATTATCCCAAGACTTTACAGATATTCAAGAACTTGATTTAGATGAATTACGGGACATGAAAGAGGCAATAGCAACAATCAGAAGTGATGCTGAAAAGGTAGATTCTATAGAAAAACCAGAACATCATATTTCAGAAGGATTAGAACAAAAAATACGATTAGAATTAGAAAAAAGGAAAGAAATTCAAAAAAAAAAGGAAGTAACAGTTGAGGATTTTCAAAACTATATTAAAGATAAACGTGAAAAAATTTGGTATCATTCTTTATATCATCTTGTGTTCGGGACGGAAGATCACAGCGCCTTAAAAGAGGGATTATATGATTTCCTAAAGGAGGTAACAAGTAAAAGCCCATTTGATGATATACCTCAACAACAATTTTATTTTGGGATAGGTTATCTCCTTAGATTAAAATTATATGATAAAGATATTATAAGATATAAAGGAGGGAAATTCAAAATAAATGTTAATGTAGATACTTTAAAGAGAATTTTAGAAGAAAATGGAGAGCCTATAAGCCGACGCCCAATTATACCAAAAGATGAACAAGATAAAATGATCTCAGATTTTTTAAAAGATGATTTTGAAGATATTTAATTAAAAATCTAATTAATAAAACAAACACTTTTTATGTGAAAATAATTTATGACTTCTGAGGAACAATTAAAGCCTGTTTTGATAATTATTGGAAATTCTAATGTTGGAAAGACTAGTCTTACACGTTATTTAGCTAGTAATCCCAAAAAATTTAAGGGGAAAACTGGAAAAATCCCCGGTACTACTTTATTATTAAAAAAAATTCAAGACCCTTTGATGCCCTTTGACATTTTGGATTTACCAGGTTTCGGGTTTATGAAGAGAACGAGTAGAAGAAGAACAGAACATATAAAGAAAATGATTATAATCCATATAGAAAAACATTTTAAAGAATTCTTTTTAGGAATCGTTGTAGTAAATGCCCTCAGGATTAGGGATGAGTTGGAAAAGTGGTTTTATAAAAGTGAGGAGACCATACCACTAACGTTTGAATTTATTGATCTATTCAAAGAATTTAATACGCCAGTATTGGTTGTATTAAGTAAAATTGATAAATTAAATACAATTGATAGAAAGAAAACAGAAACATTCTTTCTTAATAGTGCTACAAAATTTGGTCTAAAACTAGTTAAATTCAATGAATTTAAAGGTTTTAATGGTGATATTTTTCCAGTTCTTATGACTTCTGCTCTTAAAAAAATTGGTATTAAAGAATTGAAAGAAATAGTTGAATCTCAGCTCAAAAAAATTACTCCATAATAGTAGTATATAACAAAATGGTTTAATAAAATTTGTTTACATTATTTTTGAAAATAATTAAAAAGCAAATACTAACAGTGCAAAAAAATTTTTTACTAATGAATTTTATTAAATAATTTATCTCATTCTTATTTTATTCATTTTAAGGGAAAAATTTAAAATCAAAAGATCAAAGAAAAAAATAAATTAATCTATTTATATTTTGGAATTATTTCATATCTCTTTCAATTTTTTAATTCAATTTTTTATTTCCATACTATTAGATTTCCAATTAACACCGATTAGTACATCTCTACTTCTATGATTTTCGTATAAAATAGGAAAATTTCCTAAATTACTTATTTTTTCTGCGAATTCTTTTATATCTTCAAATTCTGGAAAGAAGAATTCGAGATCTTTGGAAGATTTTAGACGTTCTTTAATTAATAACGCTTTAGCTTGAAGTGTAAATCCTTTAATATCTAAAAAGTTAGGATTTGCTCGTTTTATAATTTTCAAATATTCATCTATAGACTCACGCTTAAGATTTAAATTTTTAACTCCAGTTATTCTTAAAACGGTTCTACACGGTAAAGAACTGAGTAAATCCATTGTTTTCATGATCTTTTTCCATCCATTTCTAATCATAGGTCTGCAAATTTTTTTATAAGTTTTTTCATTTGAGGCTGGCAAAGAAATATATAATTGAGAGGGATAATGCTCCATTGATTCGATTTTCTCAGGGAACGTGCCGTTTGAAACAATAAAAGTTGTCATTTTTCGCTTTTTAAATTCTACCACAAAATCAGAGATTAAAGGATATAAAAAAGGTTCTCCATCAAGTGATATTGCTGCATGTTTTGGATTCATTGATTCTTCATGAACCTTTTCAATTTCTCTTAGAGTTGTGATATTTTTATTTACTAAAGGTTCAATATCCATATCAAACTTTATTTGTCTTTTGATGCTTTTGTTTATACAATAATGATTTATATCACCCTCAATATAATCTAAAAATCCCATATTTTTTAATAATACCATAGCCCGATCTATTTTGGTTTTACTGGTATCTATTATTCTTGATATCGATTGAATTGATTCAGATTTATTATTTTTGAATAAATATTTCAGAATTTCAATCATAATGTTATAATTGTCAATGTATCTTTTTAATGATAAATGATTTTGAATAAGATTTTTTTGATGTCGAATCATTTCATTAACCAATTCCTTGGGTCCATCTGGTACAACATTAAAGGTAGACCCCAATGAACTCTGAAGATCTCGCCAACAAAATACACATTGATGATTACAAAAAGGAACAGATGGCGTATTTTGTAAGCATAAATTACTTTTTATACCAAAAATACCCTTATAACAATTTTGATTATCTCTTCCGGTCATTAACCGCTGTTCTAACCAGTGACATGGTTTTATCGCCGAATGTTTATTATTTCCAACAATACGATAATTAGATTTTAGGTAATCTTGTTTAAATTGCTCCGATATTTCATTTTTCCATTTTTTTTCTGTGTTCATCTAATTTAATTTAAGTATTTAAAATAATTTAAATTAAATATTTTAGAGAAAAAATGAATATTCATAAATAGCCTTAAAATTAAAATCTAATCAAATGTGATTATAATGGTTGAAAAAATCAAATCCGGTTTACTTAATTTGGGATTAAAATTCATCTCTATTGAAGAGAAATTATTCCGAATGTTTATAGAGACTTCACCAACTAAGGTTAATGAGATTGTTATTTTACCGGCAGTAAAGCTTGTAATGGAAAAAGTCGTTAAAAGATTAAAAAATAAAATAAAACATGGAAATGTCTATAATGGTAAATTAGGTGACGTAGAAGTTAGTGTAATCCAAAGTTTAATAGGTACTCCTTATATTGCTGAAAAATTGGAGTGTTTAAAATTTACAAAATGTAAGGTGATTATCCGAACCGATTTTTGTGGTGGATTAAATATTCCTGGTAGATCAATTGAGCCGGGAAAAATAATAATTCCTGAGAGTGCGTTCTGCGGAGATGGCGTGTCCCCCTATTACATTCTGAAATATTATGAAGAACTTAAGGATTTAGAATTTATAAAAAATCCTATTGAAGGAATATGTAAAATTAAAGCAGGAAACGAGAGGATATATAAAATATCTCCATCAAATGAGCTGAATGAAATTTTATTAAATACTGCTGAAAGTTTATATTCAAATAAGATATTAACCGGACCAATTTGGACTACTGGTGCTTTATTTTTGGAGACGGATGACATTGCAAAATCTTGGATAAAAGAGGGGATTATTGGAGTCGATATGGAAAGCTCTTTATTGTTTTTGTTAGGTCAATTATTTAATATTAAAACAGCTTCTGTAATTTCTGTCTCAGATGTAGTAGGACATGAAAAATATGATATATTTAAATCAAATTATATACATC
>JAHLWH010000239.1 GCA_019058015.1 Promethearchaeota archaeon
GATATGATGTTACCTAAACCGATAAAGGTAGAATATAAAGGGTATCTTGATAATCCGGTGGAATGGGCAAAATATGCAGTCGATAAATTTGGGGCAGATTGTATTACATTCCATTCGTTATCGATTGATCCAGGATTAAAAGATGCTCCCGTGGAGAATTCCAAGAAGACATTGGAAGAGTTATTACAAGCTGTTAAGGTTCCAATTCTTATTGGTTGTTCTGGGAATAAAGAAAAAGATGTAGAAATGTTTAAACTCACTGCGGAAGTGTCTGAAAGCGAGAGATTATTATTATCTGCAGCTGATAAGGCAACTTGGGAAGAAGTTGTTCCTCTTGCTGTGAAGTATGACCATAATTGTCTTCTTTGGACAAGCTTGGATATGAACAACCAGATAAAAATGAATAAAGATGCCATGGAATTAGGACTTGCAAGAGATAGAATAGTAATGGATCCAACGTGTGCGACTTTAGGCTACGGATTAGAGTATTCTTTCTCAATGTATCAACGTATGAGATTAGCGGGACTTTTGGGTGAGGATAATCTTGCATTTCCAATTTCTGGAGGGACAACAAACGCTTGGGGTGCGAGAGAAGCCTGGATGAGTGAGAAAAGAGCTCCAGATTGGGGTAAAAGAGAATATCGTGGTCCTCTTTGGGAGATATATAATGCCCTCTCGCTTATTGTTGTTGGATTAGATCTTGCGATGATGTTTCATCCAGTTGCTGCTCAATTTGTGAAAGAAACCGTAAATGATTTCTTTAAAGAAGCTCCAAAAGTAATACCCGAATCATATATGGATTGGGTTTCAACTGTGATAAAACGTTAAATTTCTTTTTTTTTTTCTTTAATTTAACTTATTATCCAAATTCTTTTTTTTAATATCTTTTATTTTAATTAAATCCAAGGGGTGTTTCAACAAAGTTTTTTGGCGATGATAATTTGAACACCATCAATGTAATGTGTGCGATGTGTTTCCCATGTTCCCCAAATACCTAAAATAACGAAAATAATTCCATTTTCGTTTGAAATAACAGAAAATGCGAAATTTTTATGTAACAACTCATAACCAAAATCTGAGTCATGACCATTATATGTAGTGGCTTCCATCTTATATTTATTGTATAGTTTATAATGAATCTCTGTAATTTCTTCAGGAGTCTGAGGACTTGTTGCCTCAGCACCCGCAATAATTCTAAAGAGATTAATTTTACCCCAATCTTTGCTAGCAAAATAAAAACTTACATGTACTTCATAATTCTGATTGGGTATAACGGTAAAATTTTTCTCAATCCAAATCTTTCCAGCGTCATTAATATTATTCATATAAAATTTGATTGAAGTATTTCCATCTATTGCTATATCTTGACTTCTCTCAATAGATCGATTTATTTCACCTCCTTCAAATAACTCAATATCTGCTTCTTTTTTTTCCCATTCTTCCCAATCAGTTTCAAATGAGTAAGAATAACTAATTGGATTTCTAAACTCTTGAATTAAGGCGAAGCAAGAAGCAAATAAAATGGTAATGATAACAGTAAGAACAAAATATTTTTTATTTTGATTCATTCTTAATCTTCACATAATGAAATATTTCTCTTCAAATTTATTTAGAGATATTATTTTATTTATATAAATCATTTTGAAGATGTTTATTTCCTAATAGACATTATCTACCGATTTTTTTCTATTATTTGAAATCTTTCCCTAGGGAAGACTGCTGTGCTTTATATAATCGCCTCAACTTTATTCGTTTAATAAATTTTGAAATAAAATGACTAATTTAGATAAAAAATATTTGAATTTGCTACTGAAAATGGTTTTAAAGTAATAGGACCTATAAGAGAATTTTTCCTTACAAATCCAAGGGAAAAATCAGAAAAGGAATTAATTACTGAGGTCCAACTTCCTATTGAATAGAAAATCTATTTTATCTTAAAAATAATATGAATAATTAAATTATTAATTAAGATTTTTATTTATCTAAATAATCCACTACTGTTCCTTCCTGAGTGATTTTATAAAGAATTTTTTTGGTCTGTTGATCACTAATCTTTTCAATGCAATGTCCCTTTTCTAAAAAATCAAGATGATATTTCAACATATCTTTTTCATTTAAGATATCTTGTTTCTTCAAAAGCTCAAATATTTCATCCTTTGTCATTGGTTTTTGATTAACAATTTCAAGTATTGCACGCCTAATAGGATGATTTACTGCTTTTAAATAAAGAGCATGAAATTCCCGGGTTTGATCGGCTGTTTTATCATGTTTGCTCCATGATTCAGAAAGATCTTCTCTTCTTTCTAAAGGCATAATAAAAATAATAAAACTTACTAATTTAGGATTTCGATTTTAATTGATGGAATGTAGGTTTTAGGCATTTTTTACAAAATATTCTTTAAAATTATCAAAATACTTCTTAATTAGTTTAGAGTCTTTACTTAAAATGATATCACCTAAAATTGTTTTAATTGCATTTTGAATAACTTTCAAATCATTATACTCAGCTTCATTATGATATTCTTGCTTAAATAAATCTCCAACCCATGGTTTTAATTTGGGAAAGGGGGCGATATTTCTTTTGCCAAATCTCAATTTTTCTTTTATTTCTGGAGTTAATGGAATCAGATTTAAATTATTCCAGCGGAGTATTATCCATGGGGCTAATTCATGTAATTTATCAAAATCTAAAACCAAATCATCTCTCCATTCATACAAGTGATCCCAGTTCGCCACTGAAATAAAATTATCCTCTTTTGATTTCAACGCTTCAAAAAATCTCCACACATCTCGATTTGTATTTTCATCAAAAAATTGTTGACCTTCTCCATATTTAAAAAAATAGCCAATATTTTCAAGAGATTCTAAATTATAATGATTCTTACTATTGATTTTAAAATAAATTTCAATTTGCGTGATATCAATTGTATTAGATAACACCGATTCTTTGTAAATTTTATACACTCTATTAAATCCTTTATCAGGATGGGTCTTACCTGAAAAAGTTGGATATAGAACTAAACACGAATATATGCTTTCAAGATTATTAGGTTGGGCAATAAACCATTCATAATATGATTGAATTGGCTTATTGTACACATTTCTACGAATATAAAGTATTAATAGGGGCAAAGCAATAACAATAACTGTGATTGTAATGATGATAAATAAATATAATTCAAAACCACCAAGATTAACTTCCATTAAAGTCCAAATGCTGAGAAAGATAAGATAAAATCCGACTACAAAAAAGAAGGAGATCAAATAATTCATCGATGTTTTATCTTTATCATTTTTAGTGTATAATATAGGAGGTGCGTTCTGCAATATATATTGTTCTAGTTTTTCGCTCTTTATGCGCTCTGGCTCAACTAATTTCCATGTAAAATCTTCCATTTCAATATCCTCATTTAATTAAAATTCATAGAGATTTAAAATTTGTATAAATTAATAAAGTTGATTTGTAATTTTAAATTTCTTCAGTCTCTTTTATAATTAAAAGGATAAATTTTCTAATTTATGTGATTTTTATATATTATAAATAAATATGTTCAAATCTCTTTGAATATGATTGATTTTACTGATTTTCTAAATTACTTAAAACATCAAGATTTTTATGATGAACAAATAGCCCATATTGAGACAATTCCAAAAAAGGAAGCAGAGTTTGGAGAATTAAACCTACCAATAAATAAAAAGTTAAGTAATTGGTTAGAAAATCAAGGCATTAAATTATGGAAACATCAAGCAGATGCAATAAATAGTATACTAGGTAAAGAAAATACTGCGATTATCACTTCAACGGCTTCAGGAAAGACCTTATGCTACAATATCCCCGTCATGAATTCAATTCTTAAAAATCAAAATAACTGCGCTATCTATATTTTTCCTAGAAAAGCTCTTACTCGGGATCAACAGTCTAAACTCCAAGAATTTTTGAAAGATTTAAATTTAAACCCATCTTTAGCCGGTGTTTATGATGGTAGTGTAGAGAAATCTAAAAAAGATCAAATTCTTCGAACTTCAAACATTATTCTAACGAATTCTTACGCATTGCATCAATATCTACCCAGTTTTAAGCGACGTTGGAACCGAATAATAAAAAACCTGAAGTATATTGTTATTGATGAGGTTCATACTTATCGCGGAATTTTTGGCTCCAATTTTGCTTTAATGATTAGAAGATTAAAAAGAATTCTAAATACTCTTAATATAAGACCAATTTGGATTCTTGCAAGTGCAACAATGGGAACAGAAGCAAAAGAATTCATGGAGAAACTAATTGGAGAGGAGGTGAATGTTATTGATAAAGATACTTCACCTACTGGAGAAAAAAAAGTATTATTATGGGATTTACCTTATAATGAAATTCTAAATTCTTATAGATCAGCCCATCAAGAGACTAAAAATATTTACCTAGCACATTTAAAGAAAGGAATTCAAACTTTAACTTTCACAACTTCGCGCAAAATGAGTGAATTGCATGCCATCTGGGCTAAGAACGCTCTTAAATTGGAAATGCCTTCAATTGAAAATAAAGTGCGAAGCTATAGGGCAGGAATAAGAAAAGAAACAAGACGCGAAATTGAAAAAGGTCTGAGAGAGAATACAATTCTGGGAGTTAGCTCAACTAATGCACTTGAATTAGGAATGGATATAGGAACCCTTGATGCCACTATAATTTCTGGATTTCCTGGCACAATTTCGAGCTTTCGCCAACAAATTGGAAGAGCAGGCAGAGGAGAAGATATATCTTTTGCAACTTACGTAGCAATGCCAAATCCTCTCGATCTCTTTTATGTTCATCATCCCGGAAAATTATTTGGAGCCCCTAACGAGAAACTTCTTATTACCTTAACTAATAAATACCTTCTTAGAAATCAACTTAGTTGTGCAGCAAATGAAATTCCAATATCTGAAAATGAAAACTTATCATTTGGAATTGAAGATAAACAATATTTTACCGAAATTTTGGATGATCTGGTAAATCAAGGACTTCTAAATAAAAGAGGTCAAAAATATTTTTGGACCGGTGGATTCTTTCCAAATGGAAGATATAACCTTGACGATTTGTCAGAGAATAATTATAAAGTTATTCTAAAGTCCGGAGATAAAAAAGAGGAAATTCTAACATCTGAAGATGAGAGTTATATCTTTAGAGATTTACACACTGGTGCAGTATATTTATTTGAAGCGGAGAGTTATTTAGTAGAAGAAATTGACTTTCAACAGAAAAAAGTCTATATTAGAAAATCAGATTTGAATTTTTACACGGAATCATTAAAACATACCGAAATATCTCAAATTAAAGAAATCGATGAGATAACGGACAAAAGAATCCATGTTTATTATGGAGATGTTAAAGTTAAGCATAATTATTATGCCTATAGGGAAGTTGAAACACTTTCTCAAGATATATTAAATTATTACGATTTAGACCTCCCAACCATAGAATTCGATACAAAAGCATTTTGGTTTTTGATACCCGAACACCTTGAGGCTGAATTAGACTCTCTTAATTATAATTTAGGTGGCTCAATTCATGCCTTAGAACATGCAATAATTGCAATCGCTCCATTATTTGCATTGATAGATCGATGGGATCTCGGAGGAGTCTCTATTGATGTAGATCAATACCATAACCAACCGGTTATTTATGTTTATGATGGCTATAAAGGTGGAATTGGAATCACTGAAAGTTTATACCCAATTATTCGAAAATTACTCGGCACTGCATACGGTTTAATTAAGAATTGTAAATGTAGTTCCTATACAGGTTGTCCTGGTTGCGTAATGAGTCCAAAATGCGGTTCAAACAATTTCCCATTAGATAAAGATGGTGCATTATATATTCTAAAATATTTCTTAGAAATTGCTGAAGATTAATTAATATCAAATTCAAAAATAGAACAAATCAAAGGTAGAATTATAGGTTGATGAGGATGAACGAGAATAATAATCAATTGAAAGGAAAAACTTGCATGATTACGGGTGCTAATTCTGGGATTGGTAAAGCAACTGCTATTCAATTAGCAAAAATGGGAATCCATATTGTTATGGTTTGTCGAAATAAAGAACGAGGGGAAAATGCACAAAAACAAATAAAAGAAGAATCTGGAAATAGTAATATTGACCTCATAATTGCAGATAATAAGAGGAAAATATTTTTATAAGAAAATGTTGTATAAATATTATAATAATGTCAAAATTATCAGATACAGGATTAATATTACTTATAATTGGAACCTTTTTAATTGTATTATCTTTGATTATAACAATATTTGAAATATCTCCGAACTTATTTTTTATTATTCAAATTAATGGATGGATTCTTTTTTGTATTGCATTAATATTTATAATAATAACTAAAGACGTATATCATATAATCAAACTGAAAAATAATTTCCCTCTAAAATTAGATCATTTAATTATATTTATTTGTGCGAATACATTAATGATAACTTTTTTGCTCTTTGTCGACTATAATAGTCACAAGTATACAGGTATATTTACCTATTTTTCACTTTTTTATATTTTTATTATAGTTTCTCTTGCAATCTTTTTTATATTCCTAAAGAAATATTTTAACATTACAAAAAAAAAACCCAATTAAAAAATCCTCGCATTATTAAAGCTGAAAAAAAGAATGTAATATTGTAAATATCAAAGATGTTATGTTGGTAATTTGGGAATAAAACCAATTTTTCCCGTAATTTCTTTTTTAATATAAATTGACGAAAAAATTTCTAAAAAATTCGACAATTCTAGCTTTTTCTTTAATTAATTGCAAATTTTTTTTTTGATTGTCCTTCTAATTTTGGTATTGAATTTTCATTTAACCCATTAATTCCCGCAATTATTGATCAAATTTTCTTTAAAGAAGTTTTTGCTTCAGTTAAATAACTCATAATATTAATCATACAATTGTATGGCTATATTTATAAGCTCACAAATAAAGAAAATGGAAAAATATGGATCAAGCTTAGAACAATACGATGAGAAGATTAACAAGGATGTAGTGTCTAAAGATAACTTTGATGATATAACTTCTAAGGATTGGATCGAAGAAAATATATTTGAGTTAAATTGGGTATACCATTTTGCTCAATTAAAGGACATCGATCTTCTGTTCCCCAAGGAAACCTTCGATGGTTATGAACCGAGAGACCAAATATTTGATATATTTAAACTGCTAAAAGAAGACGATAAAGACAGATATACTCAACTCTTCTACGAAACAAAGAAGAGAACCCATGACGACTCATGGGAGGTATATTGTCAGGAAATTGTTAGAGACACTTTCGAACAGGTTGTAATGACCGTGGTTGCGAGTGGTATTAGTGGTGCAATAATGACCGCATATCGGAATGGCAACCCCTCTTGCACATATCGCATATGCAGTAGTATATTCGCTCATGTCTAAATTTGCAATGGACCGGAAGACACACGAGGCAAAGTCAAGAGAAAGAGCCTTTATATTCCTGCCGAAAGGAGGGAAAATGGAGCCTACATCTATCAGCGAGAAGTATTGGACAGATGCTATTTTAGGGGATAGTATGCCAGCAGCATTGATGGGGCATCCCGGAGCATACTATACCACGGTTAGGGGCGGGGAGGTCGGAATTGTATATACGGCTCAAGCAATTTTATCACCTCCGAACGCCAATAGAATTTTTGATGGTCTGGACAGGTTAGGCGATCTTGAAGGTACTTGGGAATTTCTACAGACACTTGATCCCACGATTATGTTCGGAATGGATTTTGATTACACCAATCTGGATTACGAGTTGGTTTCAAGCGACCTACATTCATATAACGACCGATCTTATTATACTTACTCGAGTTATCCTGCTCAAGACTTTATTTTCAATGCCTATTCTCATAGCACCCTTGGATACCTTCAGCAGAAGATTAAGGATGAAACTGACGGTAAATTCGATACAATTAAACCGACTGTGTGGATGGACGCCCCGAATATATTTTTGTGAGGGGCGGAAATGCCGATTATACACTTGCGCAATTTTATCTTTACCATCCTGTAATTGTAGATTATGAGACATATAAGGATTTGACAAGCGAATTTAAAGATGATACGTTGGTTACAGGAACATTAACGGTTAGGGTAAAATCTCTTTACGAGAAGGGAGGCTCTAGGGTTTTATCTGCGGGTGTAGATCCCAGCGATCTTTTGCCCGTTGAGTTGGAGCGAGGGTATAAAGCAAAGATTAGTCTTTCAGACGGTGCATTCTACTATCCGATAAAGAGTATTTCCATTGACGTAGTTATGATGGGAGCCAAGACAATTCACGTTTTCATTCCTCCATCTTACATGGATAGATATGAAATTGTTGGCGGCAACTTATACTTCACGGAGAGCATAGAAGACTTACTCTTTGAAGTGAACGATGACCTTGAAGACGAGATCCAATCCACTTCATTTTCCAAGATGTATTATAAAGTCCATATTAAGCTCGGGAGGGTTATACCTTTTGTCGGAAGGGACTCTGCCAATGCCGAGGTTCAAACTCAGATGGCGCTCGCTCAAAATACATATTATGCTATTATGGAATACTTCAACCAATACACATTTACCAAGACCACCGCTTCGATGATCGACGAAATCGGCTACACCGCACTCATGACGGCAATTTCTACTGCAATTTCTTCCGCTGTTATTGCCTTGGGTTCTTACCTATCAAAAGGAATCGGACAGATGCTGGTTCAGAAAGGTGTTATAAATGTACAATCAGATCTTGCAGCAAGGGTATTAATGAAGAACGGTTCGATGTCGCTTAAGGGTGTAATAACAAATATTGCAAAGAGTGCTTTACAAGATGTATGGGAAGAGGTCGTAAACGACGGACTTATCGAGATCGTTGCCGAGAATGTTGTGAGCATGGTGGGAGGGAATGAGCATTGGGCATACTGGATTTCTAACGTTTTAACTTCCGCAAGAGAATCGGCAAGCGAACCCGGTGGAGTGTTCCACGAAGAGGCGTCCAAAAAGTTTCAGGAAGAATGCCACCAATATATTATGGAAAATGAGGCAGAATACGGAAGTTTCACTGAACTGCGAAAGGCATTCTGGGCTGAGATTAACGAGCAACAATCAACCGACCAGCAAAATAGGGCACAAAAAGAAGATAATAAGAGAGATTGGAAGGCTTTTCTTATTTCGGGCTCACTTAAGATTTTGGGTTATACTGGCAAGACCATGGGCATTATTTTTGGCTGGCTCAACTTGATGACCACGCTGAATGTTATTGATGTTTTCACCAAAGGGAGAGCGCCAGCACCGAAGAACTTTTGGAAAAATCTCATGATAAAATATTACTTTTCGATGAAGATTTTTAATAGGGAGTATACCTTCACTAAAGTATGCTATTTGAATCTCATTTAGCTATTGAAAGATTTATTTAAAATTCTAAGCAGAAAAGGATGAGCGAGAACAATTATCAATTAGAAGGAAAAACTTGCATGATTACGGGTGCTAATTCTGGGATCGGTAAAGCAACTGC
>JAHLWH010000240.1 GCA_019058015.1 Promethearchaeota archaeon
ACTTTCTACTTTAGAGTGAATTTTCTCAAGCAGAGAAATTTGTTTTAAAGGATTAATATTTATTAACTTCTTGAAAATTAAAAGTAATCTTTTTGCCATAGTATTAATTAGATCTTGGAATATTTCTACTTCATCATCTAGTTCAAAAAATGAAATAGTAATATATTTTGAATTATCTGTCTCTTGTCTGTAGTATGATACTACTTGAAAAGGTGTTTCTTTTAATCTTCCAGTATAAAAATTACTGAATGCACCTTTATCTTTAAATATCCCTGTTGTATGTTGATAAAATATCCCAAAAATATCATTGGTAGAAATTAATTCTGAATAATTAGAATCATTGAACTTTTTATTATGAAAAATTAATTTTATCGGTCTAAATTCTGGCTCAATTTCTCCCGATTCCTCTTGATTTAAAATAAATTGAAAATTTAATATTCCTTGAATCATTAAAAATCATTCCCAGATAAGTAATTCCAAATTATTTCTGATAGCACATTTTAGATTGTTTTAAAATATTCTTATAATAATTATTATACAATCTTCATTAATATATTGTTTCCTTTAATTATCGTTCTAATATAAACCTAGAATAAAATATAAAGGAAACACCATAATTCTATAAAACACTTCATAAGGGAAAAAAAATAATGCTTAAGAATCAAAAATAAATCTTATCTCGAGAAATTCTAACATCCTTTATTAAAAAGGCAAATTTTTTAACATTTAATTTAAATTTTTATTTTAAATTTTAAAATGCAAAATTGCACTGTTTTTAACTTATTACTTAAATATTTGTGAATATATATATAGATAGAATAGATTAAAATTTCTTAAAATGCCCATAAAGAAAATAGAAGAAATCCCGATAAAAGGGTTAAGTAAGGAATTACAATTAATTATCTTTTTTTATCAAGAATATAAAAGTAATAATACAAAAATTGTAGCTGATAAAATTTTTAAAAGGTTTCCACCTCCAGGAAGTGTTTCTTATAACTTAGATAAATTAACAAAACTTGAATTTTTAAAAAAAGAAATTCTAAATGGTACTTCCCAAAAGTTGGGACAACCGAAGGTTATATACAATATAAATCCAGAACGTCTTCCAGATATTGAACAATATTTAAAAGATAATCTGGCTCCTCTGAAGACATTATTCTTAACATTATTGGCGGACTCATCTGCTTCAGAATTGAAAGATAAAAACATCCTTAGACTTTTCGAAGATTTGAAATTTGAATTAAAATCATATTTAGAAGATTTAAAAATCAAAAATACTCCTAAACAAGTTAAAAAATTGTATGAGAAGTTATATCGCTTTTTTCTTGATAATTCATGAATCTAAAGAAATTCTACTTCTATATGCAAAGTTAAATTCCATATCTTTTTATTTTAAATTTTAAAATATAATCTTATTAAGTGTTAAATACGACTCTAAAGTTAAATTATTGCTGTTTATTAAACCTATGAAGTGTCAAATTTTTTTTAATAAATTAACAAAAGAGTTTAAATATTAGGTTGATATTAATAAAATTAAATAGTAAGTTATTAAAAAGGGAGATATTGTAAAAATAAAGGTGAATTTATTTTGAAAATGATATTTAACCGAAATTATAAAAAAGTCTTAATTCTTAGCAGTTTGATTATAATATTATATCTAAATTTTATTACCTTTGGTAATATCATAAATGAGAATGTTTATTTTAAAAACTATAATGACGAGACAAATGAGTTTTTTCAAAATGATAGTATAAGGTCTCAAGATTATTTCGAGGTGAATTTTGATAATATAGAATGGCTTAAAAATAATACTTTTGATTCTCCTGTAACTGAATGGTATAATACAACGGAAGGAGATATTACAGATGTAAATGCATCATTAAGTCCAGATGTGGCAAATTATGAAGTTTTGGGAAATCAATATATATTTTCAGACGTCTCAGGAACTCCACAATCTGGAAATTGGGTAGATACTTCCAATCCTTCTTTTCCTGTTAAACCTGATACATATATAATCAATGAACAGGGTTGTCGTATTGAACATATTTGGGATGAAGGTGTTAATCAGACTCGAAATACTCCTAGCGCGCGATGGAAAAGAAATATTGAATTGCCAATTAACATGTCAGATTATTTTATTACATCTGCATCAATAAGTGCAAAATTTAATGCTTCTGTTTATACAAGTCCGGCACATAATGGCATAGAAACACCTGCTGATGGTGTTATTCCAACTGCTACAGGAGATTATGCAAGATTTTATGTCTTAATATCTGATTTGGATGATAATCAAGAATATCAAGTAGCTTATAATCAAACTCGTGATTTAGGACAAGATTCACCTCCAATTCCTACTTATGCCGATACATTAATGAATAGTGTACCTGAAGATGTTTTAATTGCTTTCTTAACATCAGTTTTATCATATGATAATTTTAACTTTTCAGTTATTGTAGGAATTGATCTTTATTGTGAAGATAATATTCCAGGTACAGATGAAGAT
>JAHLWH010000241.1 GCA_019058015.1 Promethearchaeota archaeon
ATGTTTCCTCTCTGCTCAACATCTCTCCAGTGGAAACTGAGCCTTGTTCTATAAAATCAAATAATATTTCTCTTCTTTAAACAATTAAATCACAAATTTCGATCAATTCCACTCGAAATCACTGGATTTTGTAGCCACCCTTTCCTTTTTATTTTTATACTTTCATCATAATAATATTTCTGTAAATTATAGAATGGGTGTATAATTATTTCTAAAAGTCAATATAAGAAAAAATCGAAATCCTCAATTAAATATCGACCCTATATTATTGTAGATGAGAGAGAACCTAAAGTCATTAAAGAAATACTTAATAATATTGGATGTGATATTATTAATCAAACTCTTGATATAGCCGACTATATTCTATCTGAAAAAGTAGCTGTTGAAAGAAAACGAGGTGACGATTTTGCAAAATCATTATGTGATACTCGACTTTTTGAACAATTATTGAGATTGAAAGAATCCTTTGAATCACCAATTTTGATTTTAGAGGATTTTGAAAAAATGTTCATACGACCAAAAATGAAAATTGATTCTCTCACGGTGCTCTTATCTATATTGTAAGAAAATTAGGATACCCTATTATTCCAACTAGAAATATAGAAGAAACCGCGATATGCTTAAAAAGAATCGCAATTCGTGAGCAAGTTAAAAATCCTGCCCCTTTTTTTTCTCGAAATGCCAAAAAAAAAATGAATAATGAGGAAAGGAAAAAATTCATTTTGGAGGGTCTATATGATACTGGACCAAAACTCGCTAAAATTTTAATTGAAAGATTTGGAACACCATATGATGTTCTCTATGCAATATATAATTCAAAATTATTATTTACAAAAACAGGAAATCCTAAAGGAGTGGAAGGTCCTTTAGGAGAAATAAGGGGTATTGGATTCAAATGGGTTGAAAAAAATAAAAAATTATTTGAATAAAATTTAAAATTACAACTTCTATTAAAAATTGCTAAAAGAAAAAAGAGAAAATAATTAGTATTATTATTTATTATGGTAATATTTAGGTTTGATAACAAATCCCAAGGTCGCTATAGACCATATAATCAAATCTAATATTTCAGAAATCCAAGCTATACCCCATGGGGGTTCTCCAATTGTAAGGAAAAAAGGTCTTAAAATTGACGAAATTAGGTATGCAATCCAAGCAATTGCTATGATTAAACTATGTACATGAGGTAATCTCTTATTCCTATATAGAAATAGAAAGGTTATTATGGACAAGATTAAAACAGGTAACAATAAAAAGGCGTTAACATTTTTTAAATATTCAAAAGATGGAACTAGAACAATATATATCGTCCAAAAAGAAATAAATGTAATAAGAATTAAATAAAAATATTTTTTTTTATAATCTGCCATCCATATAGATAATAATAAACCCACTAATGGAACCGTATTTACCATCATTATAAGCCATCGGATCTTACCATACCAAATTATATTTGGGTCTTCTGTGAAATATAAACTAAAATCGTAATCTCCAAAAAAATTGTAGAGATATAGATCATATGCCTTTGCTACGACAAGTATAAATGTAGTAAGCGCCATCAAGAAAGGTAAATCAGTAATAAAGCGTTTTTCTGCCTTAAACCATTTAAATAATAAAAAAGAACCTAAACCAATCAATACAATCTCTCTTGCAATTATTGTTAAAATTAGTAAAGGATCAACATTAAATTCCATACCATCTGGAGGTTGTTGAGCCAGAACAATAGAACTTAAAATATTTATGAAAATGAAAATTATTATTATTAAATCCAAGATAATTGTTGTATAGGTTGCATTTGATTTTTTTAAAATCATAAAGATCAAAATTAATTATTTTTTTTTAGATCTTAATATAATTTTTAATTTCTTGTATTAAAAGACCAATATTAACTATTTGAATATTTAAAATTTATTTTTTAAACGTATGATTTTTTGAATTTTTATGAGAAGTATTAATTTTTTTTTTTTATAAATATCTATTTTATTTGATTTTTAGAAATTGAAATTAATAATATTAAGGTGTGAAAATTGGAAATAAATTCATTTTACTGTGAAAAATGCATTAATCATGTCGGTTGTATAAGTGTTGAGATAGAAAAGGATGGTATTTGTAATCATTGTAAAAATCCTGATAAATATTTTGTCATATCAATTCCATCAGAATTGAAAGAACAAAAATTCAAAAAAATGAAGAATATTATAGAGAAAATTAAAAGAAACCAAGGAAATCATGATTTTGATTGTATAGTTGGATTTTCTGGTGGCAAAGACTCAACTTATCTGTTATATCTTCTTACAATTAAATATAAACTCAATGTTCTCGCTGTTTCAGTAAATTCGGGCTATATGAGCAGAGTTGCTTTTCAAAATATGAAACAAACTGTTGAAAAATTAAATATTGAGCATATAATTATTGAACCACCAATAGAAGTATTTACTAAATTATACAAATGGTATATCTTTAATCATAACTCTAATGATTTACCTATAATGAAAATCATATGTGATAATTGTACTGATTTGATTGATTCTCTAGTGATTAAAGAAGCCGCTAGGAGGGGAATTTCCTATGTTTTTATTGGATTAACTCCTGATGAGAATGCAAGATACTTTTTCGAAATACCTAATGAAAAGCTAAATCATTCATGGATACCTAAACACTGGAGTTCAGATTTTTTTAAAGATGAGGAAAGAAAGTGGTGGTGGAACCATGAAGAATTTGGGATAAAAAATATACCTCGTGTAATTTTTCCTCTTCATGTATGGCTTTATAATGAAAGAGAAGTGATATCAACGATTGAACAACACAATTTAGTTAGAAAAGGGAAAGCTGATCCTTTAAAGACGAATTGTACATTAATTTGGGCTATTGGTATGTATGACATAATTCGATTTGGATTTCATATGTATAGAGTTCAGATCGCTAAATTAATACGGCAAGGGTCAGGAGATAGGGGGCATTGGTTGCAAATTTTTAACAGGCTGGAACCACTTTTAGCAAAAGGCGAGTTCAATAAATCGCAAATTGATCGATTTCTTAAACAAATTGACATGACAAAGAATGAATTGATCGAACTTGCACGATCTAAACGGAAAAAAGACCCTCGAAGAGAAATAATTGAAAGACTTTTGAAATTTAAAGGGATTCAATTATAATTATCTTTTTTTATTTTTTTATTAGTTTTATGGAATTCTTTTTTAAATTGTTATTTATAGTCTATTTATTATAAACAAGATTAACTATTTCTTGTGCTTCCGGGATTAACTGGATATCTGGACTTATTTTTCCTTTCTCCAGATTAAATACTATATTGTCTTCAAAAATTTCGCCATAATCCGTTTTTACAAGGTTCCAACTTGGGAGATATCCTCTTACTTTAAATCCTAAATCGGAAAAAACTTTCTGATGATTTGGTTTATAGGCGGAGACAAAACATTCTATATAACGCACATTTTTTATAGAAGCATATTTCTTAAGTTTTTTAAGCAACACATATAATTCAACATCATGATTTACGTGATATTCAATTTTTTCTATGTTTTGAACCATTGGAGTATATAAAAATTTGATATAAGAATCAGTTCCATGAATCTTAATTAAAACATTGTGGTATCCAAATTTATCTTTATTTTCATTCACTATTGTCTGATAACTCTCTTTAAGATCATAATTAAATTGATATCCTGGTTTTAAATATTTGGCTTTTTCAAGATTATATCGTTTTTGAACGTACTTATAAATATCATTAATTTCAGAGATTAAAATCGGGGGTTTTTTCCTTATATCATATAATGCTTTCTCAGAATAAATTATATGGAAAACATCTGATTCAACTTTGTTCATAAAAATATCTTTATTTGGAAAGAATGCGACAGGAAGGCACCCACATATTGCTGAGATATATTGAGTTTTAGCGTGAGCTGTTCTGTTCTCACAATACCACAAATAAATTCTATTTTTAAATGTTCCCCACATTCCAATTGCGCTACCTATTGCAAGCTTTTTAAAGTTTGTAATGGATTGGTATTTTCTTTTTACCATAAGACCTCTCATGTAGCCCTTTTTTTGTTTCATATCTAATACATAAGTAAAACATCCAACTGTCTTACCTTCTGGAGATTTAAACAAAACCCAATGATAATTTTTATCTATTATCATTTTACGAACTTCTACTGGATCCTCCATTTCCTTAAAAGGATATGTTCCTTTGTAGCAATCTTTATAGATTTCGGTTATATCTACTGCATCATCTGGTTTTGCTAGAGTTAAATAGCAATTTAGACGATCTATAGTTTTGTCTATCTCAAAATTTAACTCCATATTATCAGTTAGATCTGGATTAACCCCGATTTTTACAAATTTTTTAACAAATTTTTCTGTTGATTTTGAAGATATGAATTCAGTTTTTATTATAATTGCGCTTGAAGCCATTACAATTTCACTTTTACTTATTACTTTTACTTTCAATTATTCTCTTAAAATACGATATATCCTTCATAAATTGAAGATATTTAAAGGAAAAATTATTTTCAATTCTGGGAGCAATATCTCGCTATAATTTGAAATAAAATGATTGCGAAAAAATTTAAATGTCATCACTATCTTTTGTAACCACCCAAAATTATGGGTGGCTACAAAATCCAGTGATTTCGAGTGGAATTGATCGAAATTTGTGATTTAATTGTTTAAAGAAGAGAAATATTATTTGATTTTATAGAACAAGGCTCAGTTTCCACTGGAGA
>JAHLWH010000242.1 GCA_019058015.1 Promethearchaeota archaeon
AATTAAACCTCCAGCAGCATCAACTTCATCAACAAGTTCAGGGGGACTTAAATTGATTCTAGGACGACCTCCCCATTCATTCATAAGATTTTTCGAAAAGGTTTTTAATTTTTTTTGAAGTTCTTTGGCAGCTTCAAAATTTGGAAGTAAAACAACCTCATGAATATTCTCCTTATCTTCTATCTCTGTTTGTAAAATGAAATTAACGTTTTTATATAAAAAAATTCCTTCTTTCTCTTTTTGAAGGTTATTTTCCATATATTTTAACCAAGTTGGTTGGAGAATATCTCCAGTAGCAATAATATCTAATCCTTTTTTTTTACAAGTTTCCACCATTGTATCTAAATTCAAATTTTTCGAAACTGAAATAGAATGAGGGCTATGGATATGCAGATCAACGTTAAAAGGTTTCATTTAGATATTAGACTAGTTGGAAGTTTTTAATTTTTATTATTTAATTGGCAATCAGATTTATTTTAGATGATATCTACAAATAATTAATTAACCATTTATTAAAGAAATATAATAATTTTAAGCTTATATTCGAAAATAGAAATTTTTTCGCTCAACTGATTTCTTTTTAAACTTATTAATTTGATAGTCATCAATATTATTATTCTTAAGATAGAGCAAGATAAGATTTTTAAGTGTATCTAGCCCTTTAATTTCAGTAATTCGATTAAAAGTTAAATTTAGATTTTCTAGATTTATAAGAGGGTCTAATCCTTTAATTTCCGCAATTTGATTATAACTAAGTTCTAATTTTTGTAAATTTATGAGTGTTTCTAGACCTTTAATCTCTGAAATTTGGTTATTATCTAAAAAGAGCCAGTTTAAATTGATGAGATTATCTAACCCTTTTATTTCGGAAATTTTATTCTTATCAAGTCTTAAATACTTTAAATTAGTAAAAGTCTCAAGTCCTTTAATCTCCGAAATTTCATTTCCATCTAGACGCAAAAATATTAATTTTGTAAGTTTTTCAAGTCCTTTAATCTCCGTTATATCATGGATACCTCTATTAGATAAATCTAATTTCTTTTCATTTACTTCAATTTCCTCTCCTTTGTATATAATAACCTCTTTTTTTACTTCCACTAACTCTCTTATCTTTTCTTGCCTTAATTTTAATTGACAAAGTTCCACAAATTTTTGGGATTTATTAGCATATCCCATATTATCTAAACCCCCTAAAGATTCTAATGTATTTGGAGATATATTATTATTAGATAATATCAATTCTTTTAAATCTTCAAGATTTTCAAACCCTCTTATATCAATAATTCGATTATTTCTAAGATTAAGATTCTCTAATTTTTTGAGGGTTTCTAAACCTTTAATCTCTGAAATTTGATTATATTTAAGATCTAATATCCATAATTCCGTAAGAGATTCAAGTCCTTTTATTTCAGAAATTTTATTGTCACCAAGGTACAATTTTTTTAATTTTGAAAGAGATTCGAGTCCAGAAATTTCGGAAATGTTATTTTCTCTTAAATTTAAATAATCCAAATTCATTAGTGTTTCTAACCCTTCAATCATAGAGATTTGATTTCCTGCAAGACTTAGATATCTAAGTTTTGAGAGAAAATTAAGGACTTTAATTTTTTTAATTTGATTAAAATCAAGGTCAAGTACTTCTAAATTTATGAGCGTATTTAATGATTTAATTTCAGAGATTTGATTATATTTCAATTCAAACCTCCATAAATTCATAAGTGTTTCAAATTCCTTTATCTCACGAATTTTATTATTATTAAAATTTAGAATTTGCAAATTCTGGAGCGATTTAAGGCCTTTAATTTCAGGAATTTGATTAGAACTTAAATCTAATTCTATTAACATAGTTAGTTCATCAAGTCCTTTAATCTCAGTAATTTGATTATCGTAAAGAATTAATTTTTTTAGAAATCGAAGAGATCTAATCCCTATTATTTCAGCAATTTTATTAGAACTAAGATTCAATTCTTCCAAATTAATAAGCCAATTAAGTCCCGTAATTTTAAAAAGATGATTATCATGTAATATTAATTTTTTTAAATTCTTGAATTGATATAAACCTTTAATCTCTATGATCTTATTGGAACTTAGATCTAGATCCTCCATACTAATGAGGTTTTCAAGTCCTTTAATCATAGAAATTTGATTACCCCATAGATATAATTTTTTTATATTTATTAGTATTTCAAGTCCTTTTATCTCTGAAATTTTATTAGAACTGAGATCCAATTCTTCTAATTCAATAAATTTCTCAAGTCCTTCAATCTCAGAAATTTGATTAGAACCAAGATTTAAAGTTTTTAATTTTATTAACCTTTCAAATCCTTTAATTTTTGTAATCTGATTATCACTAAGGATTAGATGTTTTAATTTTTGAGGTGTTTGCAACCCTTTAATCTCGGAAATTTGATTTCTACTTAGATTTAGTTCTTGTAAATTTAAAAGAGTGTCTAAACCACTTATTTCTGAAATTTTATTCAAGGATAAATTTAAACTTTTTAGATTTAAAAACGTTCTAAGACCTTTAATCTCAGATATTTCATTTCCACTTAAATATAATTGTTCTAGATTCGTAAACGTCTCTAACCCGCAAATCTCCGAAATTTGATTAAATCTAAGATCAAGTACCTTTAATCTTGTTAATGTATCTAATCCCTTAATATCTAAAATGTTTTTAATACCTTTGGCAGATAGATCTAATTTTCCATCCTTTACTTCAATTCTTTCGCCACTAAATTCAACAAACTTCATTAAACTCACATAATTTTGAAATTTATCTGAATTAATAATATAAAATTTCTAGTATTGCCTAGATTTTTTGATATTTTTTTTGCAAAATTTATATTTAAATTAAATAAGAGAATTTATATCAACTTTGTTTTTAAAATATTTTCTTTTACAATCACATTATTGAAATAACTCTCTTGATTATCATATTCTTGGATTTTTTTTAAGATTTCTTCGAGCTCTTCAAAAGCATACAGTCTACTTTTCTTATAAAAACTTTCATATTCTTCAAATCGGTTTTTTAATTGAAGAAAATGTTCTAAAAGCCAATCATCTTGGTCATCTTGGAGTAGTTTTAAACGTTTATTAATTCTTTTTTTAGAAATATGAAATGGAACCGTTCGAAGATGGTCTACAATAAGGAATTCATTTGGAGGTAAAAAAACTTGATTTTTTAAAATAAATCTATGAAATCCAGGGATTGTTTTTAATTTTTCATAGGTTTTTATATTGTGAGGAGTAAAATTGATGATATAATCTTTATAAAATGGATCCCCATAAAGTTTTTGGATATATCCTTTAAAGCTTCCTAGTCGAACATTTCTTAATATATAATTTAATTTTAAATTTTGATTTATCAGATTAGGCGGAAGTTGCCAATCAATAAAGACTGTTCTAATTAAATCGTTATGACACTCTCTTAAGAACTTTTTTAGATTCTTATTAGGAGCCCGAATAAATTCATCAATATCGGGGAATATCCACCAACTATCTTCGTCCGATTGTATTTGATTATTGATTGCATATTCTAATATATAATTACAGAAATTTGATGCATCAATATAACTCGTGTGTCTAAAGCGTTTATCAGAAAGAGCCAGAATTATATCTTTATGCTTATTTTGCCATGCTTTAATAATATTTAAGGTATTATCATAAGACCTACAATCAAAAATATGAATTTCATCTACTCCAAGGCTCAAATAATATTCTAGAAAGGTATTAATGAAATATTCTTCATTTAAAACCCTAGTGGCAAGTTTCAGTTTCATTTTATAACTAATCTTTAAAATCCTATATTATTTAACTGTATCAATTTAGAAGGGCAAAAAATTTGCATAAAACTTTATATTAATTAGGGTCAAACTAATATTTATAGAGTTGTTTTATAATGAGCGAAATCAAAATTAATTGGAAGGGACACGTAAAGAAGTATCAAAATGCTATGAATGAGCTTAATCTCGATTTTTGCGTGCTCACACGTGTAAAGTCCATAACATATCTTACTGGAGCATTCGTCCCATGGCGCAGTGCAATATTTCTACCTAAAGAGGGAGCTGGGGAGCCAATTCTCTATACAGTACTCTTGGATGTAGAGCGATGCAGAGCTGAGGGACAATTACAAACTGAAGGATGGGGGCCAATGAAGGGTTTTTATCTTGAGAAGAAAATCCAAACTGCCGCTAAAAAGGCAAAAGTATATAATCCAAAAGGTAGTCCCCCCAGAATCGGTGTTGAGCTTGGTCAAGATATTTGTATTAGTGGTGGAATGCTTCAGTATGGAGAAGCTGAACTTTTAAAGAAAGTATTTCCAGGATGTGAATTTGTGGATTTTAATGATAAAACTGAGCGAATCCAGTTCATTAAGGAACCCGAAGAGATCACAATGTTGCGGAAAGCAAGTGAGATCACAGATGTGGGACAAAAGATTGTGAAGAAAGCATTAGCTGAACGTCCTTTGGGGAAGATTTTTACAGAAAATGAGATTGCTGGAATTGGAACTCTTGCAATGAGAAAAGCGGGGAGTAATTGGGAATGGACATTTACTGGGGGTGAGGAAATCGGTTCAGGGTATCGTGCTGCCTATATAATGGGCGGATGCACCCCAGCAACGAATAAGGAGGTGAAAGAAGGTGAATCTCTGTTAGTTGACTTACATAGTGAATATGGTTGTTATCTCGGTGATTTAAGTCATAATTATATTCTTGGGAAATGCCCTCCGGAATTAAAAGCATTTAATGACGTTTATGAGCAACTTTGCTACACACTTATAGACAATATGTATCCAGGTAATACATTTGATGAATGTTATCAAGCAGTTCGAAAAGTTGCTGAGAAGGAGGGATTTGGAAATGATTTATTCTTCGGTTTAGGACACGGGATTGGATGCATTGGCAATGAAAGTTGGCCGGTTGTTGTACCTGGAAAAGAATGGGGACCTATGGTTTTTGAGGAAAATATGGTTGAAATTGCGGCTGTTGTATTTAATAATCCAAAGATTGGAGGATTACGGTTGGAATCTCCTACCCTTGTTACAAGTAAAGGTGCAGAAATCTTACCTAAAACATCTTTTGAAGTTGATTATGTTTAAACCATTTTTTTAATATTATTTTTTCTTAATTACTGCCTTTAGAATATATGAATAATGATAAAAAAAGAAAAAATTTTTTAAAATTATTGAAAAATTAATATTTTATATTTAAAATCAATTTTAAATTTTTTAAAAATGCATTTTATTAAAAAAAAGAATGGAAAATTATATAATTTAATTCATTTTAACGTAATGGATATTTTGGCTCTCGTTTTTCGAAAAAAGCTGACGCACCTTCATTAATATCTTTTGAAGAGAAACATACAATTTGACTGCTATTCTCTAATTGAAGCATTGTTTCCAAACTAGGTGAATCTAGGGATAAATTGAGTACTTGCTTTGTCATTCGTAATCCTAATGGACTTTTTCTTAATAGGTCTCTTGCTAATTCAAGTGCAGTATCTAATAATTTATCCTTTTCGACTAACCTGAGATAGCCAATTTTTTCAGCTTCTTTGGCATCTATTGTCCTTCCTGTATATAATATTTCTGCAGCTCTGGACATTCCAATAAGGCGTGGAAGGAAATAACTTGTTGCAACATCTCCACCAGAAAGGCCTAACTTGATTGCAGCATTATTAAATCTTGCGCCTTCACTTGCAATTCGGATATCACATGCCATAGTTAATGCAAACCCACCACCTGATGCGGGTCCATGAATTATTGCTATGATAGGTTGTGTTATTTTTCGCATTTTAACAACTATTTGAGTTATGCGCCATTGGTAATACATCTTTCCTTTTATTACTTCAGGGACATCTAAATAATAAAATCTCTTATATTGTTCTGGTTTTCTTTTAGATCTTAAAATGTTTCCATCTTGTAAATCTGAACCTGCACAAAATACCCTGCCTGCTGCTTTTAATATAACAACACGGCAATCAAGATTTACCATAAGATGGTCAAATAATTCATGTAAATCTTCCACCATTTGAAAACTAATAGCATTCAGATTATCTGGTCTATTTAATGTTAAAATCCCTATTCCATCTTCTTGTAATTCGAATTTAATAGTCTTAAAATTCATTTTTTAAACACTTTTTTGTAAAAATATTATTAAAAATTATAATAAACCTTTTTAGTTAATATTCTACAAAATTCTAAAATCTTTTCATAAAAGAATGAAGATGTATTCGAATTGAATTTTTACGAAGGTAATCAACACTATAAGCGAGATGGAATATTCGCAAAAAATCTTTCAATTAATTCCTTTGCTGAAGTAAATTGATTAGTTTGGTGGTTCCAATTACTTAAAACTGAATTATATTTTTTTTCAAATGAATTTGTGAAACTATTGATACAATTAGTCAAAAATTTAGATGTTTTATCAGTAATTAATCCAACTAAAACATTTTCCGATTTTTTAAGAATTAAAACTCCTTCTGTTAATAAAATATATTTTATTGAGCCCCTTTTTAGAATTTGTATTGCATTATTTAGTGCATGTAGAAGACCTGAATAAATAGCTTCATCCACTGTATGTTCCACCCAATTGTAATTAAACAATGGAACACCCGATTTCCCGTGAAGAACGATTAATCTATAGGCTTTAAATGGTAATATATAAAGGATTTTTGGTTCTTTTACCCATGAAATTATTGAAACTAACATACCTGTCCCAGTAATAATTATACCGATTGGAGCCATTAATAAATATTGAATGGTCCAAAAAGCATAACCACCTAATAGAAGTAGCGTCCCACATAAAAAGGTTAATGATGATTTTCTTAACTTTTTGGGTGCTTTTATTGAAATTCTTAAAGCCCAATAAAAATAGAACAACGCATTTAACAATAAAACTAAATTTCCAACAACCGCAAATATTCCCGATGTTTTAATAGATGGATATCCGAATCCGTCATAGAATATAATAGAATTCTCTTGCCAAACTAAGATAAATACCATCCCACTTAAAAGACTTATTAATGCTATATTAATAGGACTTACTGATTCACGAGATGTAAAGTCGATAAATAAAAATAAAAAGATTGTACTAATTGTAGCTGCGAAACAACTCGCTCGATATACATCTAAACTTAAAAACAAGAATGAGAAACTTGTTAAAAAGTAGAAAATGGAAATACTTAATATTGAAAAAAAATAGTAAAAGTGGGTCTTATTTTTTTTTGAAAAGATATTCCAAACAATTATGATAGTGGCTATTAAGCAAAATATTGCACCTATGAGGTACCAATAAAATTCTGGCGAGTAATTTAGTGCCATATTATACTTCAATGAACTGTAAATTTATAATTGTAAATTTTCAATACTTACAAAATGTCTTTTTCTTTCTATTATATATTAACAATAGTAAATATAAATCTTAATAAGAATTAAAAAAAAGTTAGTTTGTGTTATTGTAACACATCATTTTATCTTCCTTATATTCACCTAAAATGATTCGAAAATATTCATTTTTCTTCTTAGATAATACTTTCTCGAGTTTTCCCTCTATATATACCTTCTCTTGATCTATAGCTTGCTCACAAAAGCGACCTCTAAATGAACATATTTCATGAATTTGATTTAATTCAATTTCATTCGAAAAGGGTACCAATTCTAATAATCTTAAAGGCTTAATTTTATAGGAACAAGGTGTAAAAATTGAATCTGAAGAATCCAAAATTTCAGCTTTAAGTTTTATTCTGCCATAATTTTTATAAAGGTAATCAGAAAATTTTCCCGGCCAATCTTGAGGGCTCTTAATATATCTAATAAAGAAATCAGTTTGTTGGAATTTACCTTGGTGTAATTTTTGTTTTTCACTTCTCATAAAATTTTCAAAAGAAATACCAGAATTACCCGCTCTAAATTCGTAATGCTTTTTAAATTCTTCTAGGTTATATATTTGGATTGGTATCTTTTCATTTTCGAAAAAATTTTTTAATTTTTCTTGTATTCTTTTACAAATTTTTGTCCCATAGATAATCACATCTATGTCGGAATTTTCTTTATCTAATTCAACCATAATAGAACCAGTAATACCAATATCATCACTTGTTAATTGAGTATTATTTATCAGAATTTCACAAAAATCGAGAGCTTTTCGTTGATTCTGCGTTAAATTATCAGCTTTTTTTAAGTTCTTATAGCAATTTTTGGGTTTAAAAATCTGTTTAATTTTTTTAATATTTACCCCTTGCAATTCCATATCTGTTTGATTAGAATAAAAGATAAAATCAGGATAATTTTTTTTCAAGAACTCATATCTCTGTTTTAAATCATATATTTTTGAATATCTCGTATTATTTCTTAATCTATCTCCATTTGAATCGGGATAATATCTTAAGAAACAAATAATTTTATCTTTAGGATGAAGCAACCCTTTAACATCAAAAATTAAACCATTTTTTTTAGTTTCGATGAAATCCCCTTCAAAAATTTTTTTATTAGTTTCTGATCCCATCTTTAGAAAATTAGCTTAGAAATTAATTAAAAGTTTCTATTTTTAAAAAAAAATTTCATTTCATCGATTTGTTCGGATTTTGGCAAAGATTCTTAGACTATTCTGATTAAGAAATGAGGTATTTCTATTTTTTGGTGGAAGCTTTTAAACTTTTAAAGAATTTTTGTTTAGTCATTTTTCTTCATAATATAAAATTTTGAAACTTTTAAAGAATTTTTGTTTAGTCATTCTATTTAAATAGCTTTGAAAGAAAAAATATTTGAAAATAATTTTCGAGAAGAAAAAATTATGAGTGATACAAAAGAAATTAGAAGGCACCGACGGGATACGGTAAATAGGCGTGTAAGGGATTTGGATTATAAAAAACTATCGGAAAAGGACCATATAAAGATTATAAAAATTCAGAAGGAAGAAAAGGGTTTAGAAGCAAAAAAGGATAGAAAAAACGACACTACAACTAAAAGAATATCGAAAGTGAACCATTTAAAAATTGTAAGCATTCAGAAGGAGGAAAAAAAAGATGTAGAAGTTAAAAAAAATAAGAGAAACAATTTACCTAGAGAACCAATGGGTGATACAAAAAGTTTAAGCAATGATAAGGAAGAATTATCGGAAGGAAAAAATGCTCAAAACGAGATACCGAAAGACCTCTTTCATAGGGAAGATAATGGTTATTATCACTGCGATAATATAAATTTAGTAAAGAAAATATATGAAACTCAAGAATCATTTCCCGAAATTGAATCATACCTAAAAAGCCAAGGCTGTAAAGATGTTCCGTGCACTGTGACGATTCGAAATTTAGTTATAAAATCATTTAAATCTTATTCAGAATATAAAACTTGGAAGAATGATATTAAATTACGAAAAGTCCCAGAAGAGAAAAGAAAAACCATAATAGAAACGGGCACAGCCGAGAATCATGGCTCTTTAAGAAGTTTAGCTGAAGAGTTTGATGTAGCTATACGAACCACTAGGAAAATATTAGTAAAAGCAAAGGGAGAAGATTGGGTAAAAGAAGAATTCGCACCCCCACCAAAAATACCAGAATAAAAGAG
>JAHLWH010000243.1 GCA_019058015.1 Promethearchaeota archaeon
CTAGAAAATTTAAATCTAATGAGTGCGATGGATTTTTGATTTCAGATTTACATAAATACGGGAAGGAAACCATCTTTTCTTTTGATTTTTATAAAAATTTATAAATTTTTATAAGTTTTTGATAAACAGTTAAAACAATAAATTCAAACAAATAACCATTTTTAATATATAAAAACATTTCTAGATATTAGAACGATGAATAAATTTAAGTTTTTAAAAAGTAGATTTATCATTATTTTTTTAATGATAATTATAATATCAATTCTAATTTTCTCTTTAAATGGAAGAATCAGCTTACCACTTGATTCATTCATTTTAGATGAGCAAAAACTAATTATAGAAATACTTGCATCATATTTTTTAGCTGAAATTCCCATTCAATTTAATCAAGCATTAATTAATATCTATTTAGCTTGGACATTAGGAGCCCTATTCGCATCTTTGATTTTGGCAAATCCTAAAAAGACTCTTACCAATATTACTATATTAATTTTCTTCATTAGTTTTTTTTTATTAATATTCGGATTTCGCCATTCTCCAAATTATTTTACCTCATTTTTTCCTCAAATTTTCATTCATATTATTTTTCTGTCGATATATATTAGTCTTTTTTCTTTTATCTCGGCATTTTTTATTGAGAAAATTTATAAAAAATTTCAAAAAAGCGAAAATCACGAGATTAGACTTGAGGTACTTGCTAGATCTAATAAAATTAAATGTCCCCATTGTGGAACTGAATATGAATCTGTACCCCTTTATTGTTATAATTGTTTAAAAAAGATAAAAAGTAATAATGAAATTTAACCGACAAATGTACTTCAAATTAAAATAATATCAGTTAAAATTGATTGGATAAGGATATATTGCTAATAAAATAATAATTAACTGTAAATAAATTCAATATATTATTAGAAAAATCATCATAGAATGAAATTTGAAGAATTTTTATAGGTTGGATTCAATCAATTTATTGAGCCAATATTCGGTAAATATCATCTATCCAATTCTTTTTCTTGTTATAAGTAATGAATCTTAATTTTAGGATGCAAATAATTTACAGAATCCATGATCTACTCTAGAACCAATATTAATAATTTCCGACAAAAATTATAGATCATATTTGTATAATTTTACTCAACCAATTTCTCCAATAAACACTCCTTTTTTTCCATAATCTTTATATAGTAGATAATCAATAATATTTTATAGATGATTTAATTTCATCATAAATTGATTAAAAAAAACAAACTAAATATAAGAATTATAAGCGGAGGTAATAAGATATGGCATTTGCCTGGTCTCCACTACGCTCTTTGATGAAAAAAGCTGGCGCAGAAATTGTTAGTAGGAATGCAGTTGATAGATTAATGGACTATTTAGAAGAAAGAGCTAAAGCATTAACTGCATGCGCTATCGACATCAGCAAACATAGTGGACGAAAAAAGATAACTAAGAACGATATGAAAATCGCGATTGACATGCTTTAGGCTGATGGTCAATTGCTTGAATAGAAAAAATAATCTTTTTTTTCCTTTTTTTTAAAGTTATGATTAAGATTTTGGACAATCAACTTCAATGCTCACATAAAATTAATCATAAAATTTATTTTCTTTTTTTAATAATTTGAGTAGCAAATATTTTTAGTTATAGTTAGCAAAAATAATAAAACATATAAAGTTCAATATTATTTGATAATATCATTAAGTTTTTTATAGTTTTTCACTTTATAGAAAATCTGTTATCTTGTTAGATTTAAATGTTTATTTGTTTGTTTATTATAAAGAAAGAATTAATTTTGCATCGGATCATCTCCGAGGGTTTCCCTCAATTGTGGAAAAAGATTCCTATATCAGGAAAATAAAATGGAAAGCATTCCCAAACACCATTTCGGTTGATGGGATAGAGGCATTAGGACTAATGCCACAAATAATTTATCAAAATCTGTTTGATAATATTATTTGAAATAATTTGAGTATATTTTTATTCATTTTAATAGTCTAGAAACTATCCAATAAAAATTAAATATAATTAAGTTCCTAATTATTATTACAATTAAAAAAACTACAACAATTTTAACTACAAAAAAAGGATAACTAATAAAAAATAAATTGGTGTAAAATATGGAAATTAATGGCGTTTTGATTGATGATACATACTGTGAAGCATTTCCCGGTTGGTTTTGTCGCATTTTGGTAACTGCTAAAAATAAGAAATGGTTGGACATATGTGCCCAGGTAACGACTGGTTTTGCAACATCAACGATACATTGTCCAGCTGAAGCTGGAATTGAAAAATATGTATCCGAGAACGATACTCCAGATGGCCGACCAGGTGTAATAATTCTCTTTTTTGTGAAAGGAAAAGAAAATATTGATTCTTTATTATTAGATCGGATTGGACAATGTGTTTTAACTTGCCCAACAACAGCCTGTTTTGATGCATTTCCAAAAGAATATGATCCAAATGCGAAAATGGTAGAAGTAAAGACAGGATTTAAATTAAAATTTTTTGGTGATAAGTTTGAAGAGAAAGATGAAACAACCTATAATTTTGTTGCATATAAAATTCCTGTAATGGACGGATTTTTTATTGTTCAAGAGAAGTTTAAAGGCGGAAAAGGAATCGCCGGTGGCAATTTTTTAATTCATGGGATTGATCAAAATTCTACATTAGAAGCTGCAGAAAGAGCGATTGAAGTAATTAAGAATGTTGATTTAGTAATATGTCCTTTTCCTGGAGGAATAGCTCGTTCTGGTTCTAAGGTAGGCTCAAAATATAGTTTCTTAGGTGCGTCAACAAATCATCCGTTATGTCCCACCTTAAAGGATAAAATTGATGATTCGGAATTAAAGGAAGGAGAAAATTGTGTATATGAAATAATAATCGATGGAATTAAAGAAGAATCTATAAAGCAAGCTATGAAAGTTGGGATAAAGGCAGCTTGTCAAGTATCAGGAATTAAAAGAATCTCTGCTGGTAACTACGGCGGGAAATTAGGAAAATTTCAATATAACTTATTAGAAGTTTTAAGTTAATAAAGAACAAAAATATTAATGATTTTTTTTTTTCAATTTTTTTATCTTATTTTTCTTTTAATTTTTAATTGGGGTTTTTGTTTTAATTCTTCCTCTTCTGGTTTTTCTTTGAGTGCGGTTTCTTCATCCCTTTCTGCATCTTCCGGTTTCTTTGTAATTTTTTTATCTTTTTTCTTCACAATTTTTTTTTTCTTATCACTCAGTTTAATTTTCTTAACTTTTTCTTCTTCTATAGTTTTAGAAATTTCCTCTCTTTTTCGACTATTTAGTATAGAAGAGATTAAATATCCAAGCCCAAATCCTAGGATGATTCCAGAGATGATAAAGATCAACGTAATTATAGGAGAAATATCGGGAATTATTTCAATCTCTTGCGGTGCATCATCGAATCCTATATTTAGTCCAACTTCTGCACCATCAGCATCAATAATGAAGATATACACAAGCCATTTTCCTTTAATTAAATCAACTGTTCTAATTGTGAGGCTACCATTCTCATAAAATCTATTTGAGACATTATACCATTCGTTTTCTGAATTAAATAAACAAACTTTAACAAATCCTAAACCTTCTATTTCTTCAATATCACTCACATTGAATGTGAAAACTAAATCAAGTCCATATCTAATTGAAATATCATTTTCTGTACTCATATTATTAATTTGGTACCCTAAAATTTCAGGGGGATTATTTTCAACTATTAAATAATCTAAATATTCATCAATTCCTCCATTCTGATCTTCAGCAATTATGGTTAAGTCATACCATCCCATTGGGTTTGATGCTTCAATATTAAATTCTAATTCATATGAGCCATCTTCATTGTTTGTAAAATCGAGTTGCTCTTCAACTCCATTGGTATCTTTAAAACTTAACTTTACATCAACATCAGAGGGTGAATCATCTTCAATATCTGTAACATTAAGAGTAATTTTAATTGATTCTGAACTTCGTTTAACACCCCTATCCTCTGGTGTGATAACTACTGTACTTATTTCAATTTGTGGTAGAGAATTAATTATCTCAAATGGAAAATAATGAACTGAATGATTGTTATCAGTATCCGTGATATTTACTTTTATTCGATAATAGGCATTAACTTCGCTAAAATCACTATC
>JAHLWH010000244.1 GCA_019058015.1 Promethearchaeota archaeon
AGTTAGAATTGGTGTATTTACCACCATATTCTCCCGATTTAAGCGAGATAGAGGAATTATGGCGCGAGATCAAGCGCGAAGTGGTTTATAACACTTTTTACGAGTCATTTGAGGAATTTAAAGGGGCTTTAACGAGCGCATTGAGGAGGACAAGAGATTCAAACGGTAAGATCAAAAATCTCTGCAATTTTGAAAAGTATATAAAGGTGGAGGGATAATATTAAAAATAATACAATTTTTAACCAAAAAAATTTTTTCTAAATACTATAGTATATTAAATTATAGTTATTCATTCGTTTTATGGATTAATTCCTAAGTTTATTGTAAAATACAAAAAATAAAATTTTTTTTCCAAAACATACTATCTGGATATTATATCGTAATATATTCAAATTTTTTGCTTTCACTTACATGGACTTCAATAATCACGTGAAAAAAGAAGTCGTTAAGATTTCCGCCGACAAATACGCCCCTGAAGCGTGCCCCTTCTGCGGGAGCAAGAAGATATCCAAAAGATCGAGCTGAAAGCGGAGAATCCCTGAGATAGGAGATTTGAATACTGAAGTAATTGTGGAACTTGAAGTCGTTCTCTTTAAATGTGAAGATTGCGGAATGGAATACACGCCAGAACACCCGGATTACCCCAAAAAATTTGAATATTCAAAAAGAATAATTCAGACCGCCTTATCAATACATTTTCGAAAAAACTTATCAGGAAATAAAATTGCGGATTTTCTTGTAGAATATTGTAGAGTTCTTATACCTCCAAAGACTATTTATTCTTGGATCAATAATTTGACGGAAGATTTCATGAAAAGCGAATTTAAAACTGAGCCTGAACGGGCATTAGATGCTTATAAGGCGCTTACAATTGATGGGACTCACTTTAATTTAGGAAAAAAGTTATTAGGTAAAAAAAAAGATGTGCAATTATCGTCAATAGTCAAGTTGTCAAAAGAAATATACTTATTGACCTGGTGGGAGTAGAAAATTACGATAACGCATATCGTGCCCTAAGTTACGTGAAAGAAAAAGCTCCTTATGACCCATATATTATTGTGTGTGATTTTAAACCAGCCTTGATTGCTGCAATCAAGGCAGTGTTTCCTAACTCTGCTGTTCAAATTGATGGATTTCATGTTATGCAAGAGGTTAATAATGGGATTAAACGCGATTTGAAAAATTATCGGGTAAACTTATATAAAGTAAAGGTTAATGAATTATTGGAGCTTCGTTCTTTTATTAACGCTCTCCAGGAGCAATTTAAAAATAACGACAATCTCAGTTTTAATCAACTTCCCGTATTGAAAAGTATTCAATCTTCTTATTATGGCACAAGAATATGTAAGGATGTGTTTAATAAACTCTTTTTTATATTAACTATCCAAGAACCTTACTCTTTTTTTAAGGCGCTTGATATTGCTCTCAATGGACTTCTAAGAAAACATGGTGAAGTTTTAAATGAGTTTTGCGATTCCATATACTCTAAGTTTCCGAAACGGAAATTCACGATTAAAGGACGTACTAGAGTTCAAGGGGAACTTTTAAAAAAACTCAAGACTTTATGTCTCAATTTCAGGAAACCCTTAGAAGAGGAAGCTACAACATTCAGTAAAGAGTTAAATTTTCTCTTTTTACAGCCCGAAAAAATCACTCCAGAGATTGCGGTTCATTTAGAAAAGTTTTTAGAACAACATCCTACTCTTAACGAATATCGTGAAATGACTCTAATGGTGGGAGAAATTTATCGAACCCCTTATGAATTGGTAGATGGACATCAAATTGACGTCTTAATGCAAAAACCAACTTATTCTGATAAATTAAATACTGCTATATCGACACTCAAAAGACATAAGAATGAGAATATCGCATTTTCAGATGTTTTCCCCAAACACCCAGAATTATCAAAAGCTTGTCGGACAAATACAGAATGGATTAATATTAAGGTGAAAGCGCCGTTTAAAACAAGTTTCAATAGACAACGCCTTGATTTCATTGAAAATCGACTGAAACTTCAACTTGGAGGTGAAGTACGCAATTTTATTAATTAAAAAAAGTTTCATTTAAATATACATAAAATATAGGAATTAGTCATCTTTTTAAGAAATAAGAACAAAATTACAATCAAATAAAGTTTTTTAAATTAATTTTAGGAGTAATTAAAATGGAAAAAAAAGAAAAAGTTTTTAATAAATTTTTACGCAGGCAAGTTCTTTTAATCGGAATACTTTTCGCTGGCGACACAATATTTGGGTTCTTCGAACAAAATTATTTAAATACTTATTTAGACCAAGTTTTGAATTTAGGTCCACTATTTATATCAGTAATGGTTAGTTTATCAGCGGTCCTAGGGCTTATAATGAACCTTAGTTGGGGAATAATTAGTGATAATACACGTTCCAAGTTTGGTAGACGAAGACCATATTTATTATTTGGGATTATAGCAGGAATTTCGATGATTTTATTTGCTTTTTCTATAGATCTTGGAGGAGGAAATATCATAATTGCCTATATCATCTGTCTCATATTGGATGTAGTGATTATTGGTATTGCTTCAAATGCTTATTATGTATCTGAAAGATCATTAATCCCCGATACAGTTGAGTTAGAACTTAGAGGAAGAGCGAATGGAAGAATAAATATAATAGGATATTTAGGTTTGTTGATTGCTATTGCAGCTTTTTTAGTCGCAGATCTTATATTTGGGCAAGAAGTGGCTGGAGAAACGGTTATAGGACAAGAAGGGCATTTATTCGTTCTTTCAATAGGAGGAGTTAGTATTATAATTGCTGGTCTGATAGGATTTCTTTTTATAAAGGAAAAACCGGTTTCAGAATTACCTCCAAAAAAGAAATTTTTTGTTGAACTTAAAGAAATAGTTAATATAGAACAGCTTAAATCGAATAAAGAGCTTTTTAAAATAATTCTTGCCCTAACTATATATTATTCAGGAATTTATACGGTAATGCCTTTTTTGTTTATTTGGATTTTTGCATTGAACTTATCAACAATAGAGTTACTTCTTGGAGTTGCATTCGGATTTCCTATTTTATTTATTGTAACTTCTTACTTAGGAAAACTGGCTGATAAATATGGACGTAGAAAATATATACCAATTTCAATCATAATTATATGTATAGGTTATTTGCTAACTCCATTTGTAAAGATTGGAACAGATGTGAATTTTATTTTATTTCTAGTTGTGCTTCCATTTATTCTAATAGGAATTTTAGGACTTGCCACCCCAATGAATGCATGGACACAAGATTTGATACCTGAAAATCAAAGAGGAAAATTCTTTGGAATAGTAAATATAGTTTTTACAATTTCCCAAGTTATTGGATCTATAGTTGGGGGATTAGTAATAACTTATTTCGTAATCACAGGATTTGTCCCAGAATCTTTCATTTTTGTTTTCGCACCAATTTTCTTTATATGTTCTATTCCACTCTTTCTTAAAGTTAAGGAGACTTTAGTTAAAGAATAATTTAAATTAAAATTTCATTAATTTTTTTTATTTTTTTATTTTTTTTGCGGCTCAACAATAATTTTTATCCATTTTTCACGATCATAAAATTTAAATGCATCAACGGCTTCTTCCAATGTTATTTTTTTAGTAATAAGACTTCTTAAATCAAGCTTTTTACTCGCTATCATATCCAAAGCTTCTGTCCAATAATCTTTATCTGCTTTTGAATTAACCATAGCTTCGGGATAAATCAATTCCACACCCTTTTTTCGACAATTAACATACGGAATATACTGCATTTTCTGAGCCCCAAATACTAAAACACGATATCCTGGCTTTACTAAATTAATTGCATTAAGAAGAGTATCATTATGTCCAACCATTTCAAAAACAGCATGGGCTTCACCAAATTCTTTTTCAATCTCATCTATAACGGTTTCATTTCCATGCGTTGGTCGAGAATAATCATTTGGATTATAAACTTCTGCACCCCATTTTTTAGCCAGATCTCTTTTATGATGATATGGTTCCGTTGCGGCAACTTCAATTCTGTTATTTAATAAAATTTGTGTTAGAATTAACCCAATGGGACCAAGACCTAATACAATGGCTTTCTTTTCCCCTTCTTTTCTATCAAATTCTGCACGTTCATAACAATTTATTGCACATCCTACTGCATCTGCAAATGAAATTTCATCCATAGAAAGATCATTTCTTACTATGGGAAGAGCTCCAGTTAATTCATCCTTTCCGTGACCAACCACATTTACGTGAGTTGAATATTCGGCATATCCATGTCCCATTCGTGCTAAATGATCCCCTTCAGAAATATCTTCAATATCATTCCCTACTTCAACCGCAATTGCACCTGTCTCGTGTCCGTGTCCACCAGGTTCGTGAGCAATTATCCAATGGCCACCTTCAAAAATCCCTACATCGCTTCCACAGATTCCTACAGACACCATTTCTGCCAATACTTCATTGGCATCTGGTTTGGGAATATCAATTTCTATTAACTTTACAACCCATGGTTCTGGGAATAATAAAGCTCTCATTTTATCTTTCAATATAATCAACTAATTTTTGTAGTGAAATTTAATTATTGAATTTTTTTATTTACCTCTGATTCCGTCAATCAGGAGTTTTAAAATCAAACCAATACTCATATTTAATCCTTTCTCAGGAATTTTTTCTTGAACAGAAGGATCATAGTCTCTATTTACTTCTCTGACCCATTCTAAATAAGACATATTCATAAGATTCTCTACATCAAATTCATCTTTTAACGATTTTGCTAATTTGGAATACTTGGAATAATTATTATAAAGATTAGAATCACTTTTTTTTCCGATTAATATCAAAGGAGGCAGAGTGATATGATCTGCAAATGATTGGATAAAATCTGGAGGAGAATCACCTAAGTATGGTGCCAAGATCAGTTCAAAAGTGATTATTTTTCCACTAAAAGTAGGAGCAGTAGAATGTACATTACCGAAAAGTTTTGGTATAAATTTTTGAGCATGTCCGGTACCTTCTGTCCAATAATGAAATGGTTTTCCAAAATATGTACCAAAGGGATTTAATCTTATTTGTTGACCTTTCACATTAGTATCTCCAAAGCCTTTATTTCTGACTTTTATTGGAGAAAACGCAAAATTGGCTGCTTTTAAAGAATTAAAACCAATAAGAAGCCCCTTTTTTCGATCAGATAGAGCCATCCAGCCATCTGATATATTTGAAACTAAACAATCCATATCTACATTTTTAGGATCAACTTCCTTCATATCGAGATCAAAATAATCAACAACTCCAAGAAAATTTTTTTTCCAAATTCTTAAAGGCTTTTCTTTTCCTACTATTTTAGGTTTGATTTCACATGGCATAATTTCTTGCCATCTCTCATCATATTTCTCGGTTACATAAGTTGTTCCATCTTCACTTGTAACTTCTCCTTTAATTTCGGGAATTTTCATTAGGACATTTACAAAAAGTTCTGGTATTTCTGTATATATTGTAATAATTTTTTCAGAATATACTTTTAAATTATCAATAATTCTAAATTCACTTTCAATTTTAACAGAAGCAGAAAAACCGTTACTACCATCTTTTAAAATAATTATATTGTCTTTTTCTGAAGTGTATCTTTTTCCATTATTCAATTTGCCAAATATAATGGCAGATTCCAGAAAATTTGAACAACCAAATTCTTTTCTATTATATTTAAAAGATACAATTTTACCTTTTTCGTTAAATTCTAGCGTAATGTATTTATTTTTAATAAATTTTAATGTAGCTATTAATTCTTGATCTTTAACTTGATTCGCTTCTTCGGAAATATTTAATGATAATAGAGCAGTTTTTCTTCCGTTTTGATTAAACATTGAAGCAGGAATAATAGCTTCTATAAGAAAATCTGATTCAGAATCATTTTTATATATGGAGTAGTGAATTAATTCTTCTTTAGAAATAGGATTTATTAATCTTAAAGATTTATTTTCTTTCTTTAATATATCCACTAAGTCTGGTGGGACTTCTGATCGTACTAAAATTGGTGATTTAATTAGAATATTTTCTTTTTCTGAAATACCTCTGTTAGTTATTGGAGTTATTGTCATTATATAATCATTACCATCAAAATTTTCTAATAACTTATTCACTGCTTCTTTAACAGCAACATTAACTGCTTTTTCCGAGGCAAAGAATGCTTTTAAACCATAATTCATGGCCGTTTTTCTTCTATGTGGGTGCTGAAAAGGCACCGCCATTCCGAAATTTGTAGTAGAGGCAAAAAGAATTTTATTCTTAAGATAAGTTTCTGCTAAATCATTTCCTTCTCTTAGGTATTTATTTATTTCAGAAATTGACCGATTAACTAAATTTTCAGAGATCAAAGTATCTGAAATACATTTTAACCATCTTGCTCTCTGTCCTACGGTCCAAAACTTTGTATTATTAAGTTTCTGTGCCCAATTATAATAACCATTCCACATACCATCAGCTACATCTTCTCTTAGAGTGGTTTCACCATTTATATCTAATTTAGGAATAATTTCCAGTAAATTTGTAAATTCAACGAAACCATATTGATCCACAGCTTCAGCAAACTCCATTAGACCTCTTGTATTTGGCATCCATTGTAATTTTTTTGGCATCTTGACACCAATCCAATTATCCTCATCCATATCAAAGTTTAAGAATATAAGTGCATGTCCGCTTATTTCTCCACTTTTTTGCTTTCTTCTTATTAATTCAAACCATCTTTTAATTGAACGATAATCAAGTATATCGCCAAAACCATACATAGGTATCATTAAACATGAAGTATCAGAAATTGTAGAATTAAATTTGACTAAACCATATCTTTGATTCCAATCCAAACGAGGTTTTAAAAAAGGTCTGGCAACATCAAATTCATATACAGAATAATAAACGCAAATTCCCTGAATACCTAATTTATTATATAATTCAATCATGCCTTGAGTAAACATTGTTTCTTGACAACGGGCATAAGGTGCAACTCTTCCCGGAAATAATTGATTCAAGCCGATACCCATTGAATTTTCTAAATACCATTCATATTGTTGTATAAATTCTTCCGTATCAAGGATTGGTTGAGCAACATTACCCCAAGAGCCAATTAATACTTCATCTTTACCTTTTTTACATCTTTCAATCACTCCATCAAGCACATCCTGTTGGAATTCTTTTTGAAGTTGTATTGACCAGAATGTGTCGGCATAATCCCAAGTAATACGCATGTTTCCAAAAGAAAAGCCTATATCTTCAATCTTATCAAGCTCACCCAATATTTCTTTCATTAATTTAATATCTTTGCCGAAACCAGAAGCGCTTCGAGAATCACCTCGATAACTATGGTAATAATTAATGTGAGGTGATAAAACAAAATAAATTTTTTTTTCTTCTATATCCAAATTATCTTAACTCCTTTAAATTTTACAAATTAATTGATTCAATTAATATTTGAATTGTTAAAAATTTTAATTTTCTAATACTTTTAATTAACATTTATTGTAAATATTGAATATGCTTATATATTTTATATTTAAAGGATAAAATCTGAGAATATAGCAATGATATTCTTTTTTAAGAAAAAATTTAAAAATTTGTATTTTTTATACTAAAAAATATCATGACCGATTTTGAGGGAATATTTCCGGCAACTATTACTCCCATGAATAATGATTATTCTATTGATTTTGAGAGTTTTAAAAAATATCTAAGTTGGTTAAAAAATCAGAACATCAGTGGATTTGCTATTAATGTAGATACGGGAGAAGGTCCATCTTTAACATCGGAAGAACGGATGAAATTATTAAAAAATACTAAGGAATTAGATGGAGATCTAAGAATTATTGTTGGAATAACAGGTGGCTCTACTGAAAGCGCCATAAAAGAAGCCAAGAATGCAGTTTCTTATGGGGCAGATACATTTCTAATTTTTCCAAATGTCAATTTTAAGGGGATACCTCAAAATGCTGATTTAATTTACAAATATCACGAGGATATAGCGACAGAAACAGATAAAGATATCATAATTTTTAATTTACAAGACGATCTGGGAGGATGTTTATATACTAATGAGACTTTAAAAAAATTGATTTCAATTCCCCAAGTAAAAGCAATAAAAGAAGCAAGTTTTGACATATCCATCTTTAAATCAGTATATAAATTTTTAAAAAAACAGGATAAAAAAATCTCATTTTTAACCGGAAATGATAATTTTATATTAGAATCGTTCTTACTGGGTGCTGATGGGGGATTATTAGGGGCATGCGCACAATTCACACATTGGCAAGTAGATTGTTTCAACTATGTTAAAACTAAACAATATAAGAAAGCAATTGAATTAAGTAAATTTTTTCAGCCCTTAGTGGATATAATTTTTATGTCTCCAGTTAGAAATTATCGTGCGAGAACAAAATATTCATTGATGTTGCAAGGTATAATTCCACGGTCTAATGTTCGACCTCCGTTAATGGAGTTGCCTGAAGAGGAAAAGAAAATAATAAAAAAGGCTTTAAAAACTTCAAAGATAATATAAATTTAAATTTGATATTGAGGATCTCTAACAACACATCCTGCATTTTTTTCGAGTTTCATTAACTCTGAACATTTCGAACAGGTTATACATACTTCATTTTTGTCGATAATTCCATCTTGAAAAATTTGCCGGGGGAAATTTGGATTAGCAAACGCCATTCTTCCAAATCCACAAATATCAACCTTTTTTTCATGAATTAGACCTGCTGCAATATATCCCGCATATTGACGTAAATAAGAATAGCCAGATCCGATAACAACCATATCTTCTGGCAACTGTTGCTTTATTAGAGATACTAATTTAATTATTCTATTCACACTATATAAGGGATGTTCCGATGCCAAATTTCCTCCTTTTACTGGGGTATCATAAGGTCTCGTGATATGAGGTTTATAATGTGGGTTTCCTGCTGAGATATTGATTAATCTTAGACGTAAATTATATAATTTTTTGATTAATTCTAATGGTTCTAAGAGATCAATTGATGCAGGAAAATTTTCATTTTTTTCCGATTTAACACCAAATCCATTAGGATAAGGAATACCATTATATACTCCAAGACGAGTTGTCATTAAAAAATTAGTTTTATCAGTTAATTCTTTCTTCAATCTCTTAAAAATATTAAGTAAAAGTCTTGTTCGATTTTCTAAAGATTGCCCACCATATTTCGAATTTTTCCTCACTCTCGAACATAATAATTCGCTAATTAAATAACCATGACAAGATTTTATATCGACTCCATCAAAACCTATTTCGCTTGCCAAAATTGCTTTTTCAACCCATAAATCTTCTATCATTTCTAATTCTATGTCCGAAATAATTGAGCCCTCTTTCTTAGAAACGTTAATTGCATTATCTAATTCTGAGTTGTGATAAGTTCTTATCGGATATTTTTTACCTTCTCTTCTAGAATATCTTCCCGAATGATTTAATTGTAAAATTAAAAAACACTGACCTTCAAGGCCCAAATTTTTAAGTGTTTGATTACATCGTTCTCTGGTTATCGAGACTAGGCTCCTAAATTGTTTTGAATTATTCTCAGATAAAACTAATTGATGCTGATTTGAACGACAATTATCTGAAATTGCAGTTGCTTCAAACCAAATCAAGCCTGCACCTCCTTTGGCATAACGCTTATATCTTCTAAAAGTTAATTCACTTGGAGCTCCATCTATATTTGAGTCGAATCCTTCCATTGGTTGGATAGCTAACCGATTAGGAATGAATTTATTCTCAATTTTTACCCTCTCTTTTAAAATTTCAACCTTAGAATATATTGGAATATCTAATCTTAATTCCTTTATCTTTTTTTTCAAATCGCTAAGTGATCTATATGTAAATGGTTCAAATTTTTTATATGATGAAGTTATTTTCATTATGAACAATATTATTATAAAATAAATAAAAAAAGAACGTTTCATTTTTTCTAACGATGATTAAAAAAAAAATAATTTTGTATCAAGGCGGAAGATATTTCTATAGAAATAAAACATATAATTACTTTAAGAATATCTTAAGCGATTATGTTGTAGATATGTATGAAAATGTTTTAATATTTGGTAAAAAAGAATTTTTTGACTACGACACAGCCATTTTTTTTAGTCAATTTGGCGAATTGACTGATAAACAAGAAAAAAATATTCTAGGTTTTATCAGCAGCGGTAAAGGTCTAATTGGGCTTCATGGTGCTTCTGCTTCTTTTAAGACTCATCCAAAATATCATGAAATGCTTGGTGGACGATTTATCAGTCATAAAAGGTTTAGAGAGTTCGATGTTAAAATTCTGGATAAAAACCATCCCATAACTCAGGGGTTAGAAGATTTTAGAATTAAAGATGAGCCTTATCGACATGATTTTTCCATGGGTAGAGATATATATATTTTAGCAGAAGGGAATTATTATGATAAAAACGATCCAAAGCCTGAACCTATTATATGGATAAAAACCTACGGAAAAGGAAGAATCTTTTTTTGTGCGTTAGGGCATAAGGCAAAATCCTTGAAAAATGAGAATTATCAAATAATAATAAAAAGAGCCGTGAAATGGGTATTAGAGGGTCAATAAAATGGGTGGTTTATTATAGGAAATGATGATTTTATAAAAGTAGGAGTTATTGGATGCGGTTCTATTTCTGGATTTTATAAATTTATATCTAGAATAGTTAAAAATACAAAAATTGAAGCTGCCATGGATTTAGATTTGAAAAGGGCCATTAAAATTGGAGGAAAAAAACATGCTTATACGGATATTCAAAAAATGTATGATAATGAAGATTTCAATGTTGTCTATATTGCTACACCACATTATCTTCACAAACCTATGATTAAGCAAGCCTTCGAAGAGGGTAAACACGTATTATGTGAAAAACCGGTTTCTATATCAATTGAAGATGCTCGTGAAATAAATCAGTTGGATAGAAAATTTGGTTTTCTAAAACTTGGATTTAATTATAATTATCGATACGACCATAATTGCTTTTACTTAGCTTCAGGTATCCAAAATAGTCATTTAGGTAAAATTTATTACGCAAATTGCAGTATATATTTTAGTCGTGAGATGGATTATTTTAATAGGGCTATTTGGAGAACTAAAAAGGAAACCGCTGGAGGTGGTACCTTATTAATCCATGGCTCGCACATTGTAGATACAATGTTATGGGCATTAGGTGAACCAATCTCTGTTATGGGGAAAATAGATACCCTAAAATTTAAAAATATTGAAGTAGAAGATTTGGCATTAGGAATTGTTGAGTTTCAAAGCGGTGCTTATGCCCAAATTAATGATGCCTCTTTCATTAAACCTGCTTTGTCTATATTTAAAGAAAAAGTAGAGTTGCAAATTTTCGGAGAAAAAGGATATTGTCATTATAAAGGACCTTGGCCTATTTCTTCCCTAAAATGGAAAGGTGTGAAGAATTTTAAAATTAAAAAAAATACTAAAGGATTCTCCCATTTTGGAAGATCTATTAAGGCATTCGGAAATTGGGTTTTATACGATAAACCATTTTTTAATACGGTAGAAGAAAGCTCTAAAGTATTAAGTTTGATTTCCGCGTTATATAAATCCTCTGATACCGGCAAAAAAGAAAAAGTTGAAAAGTTATAAAATACAAAATTTAAATTGGTTTAATATAAAGACATAAATAATTTCGTATGCTTTAAGATTTTTCCCCCATATCACCTGGATATTATACCCTAACATGAAGTCATCTTTGTTGATGTACGCCATATCATCTTTTCTCAGCCATTTCTCACCGGTGTTAGTGACGGTCCAAAATGCCCTCTCAGTAGCTTCAGGGCTCTTCCAATAGCCTTTCATAACTTGAGGGCCCTTAATAACAATTCTTAGTCCAGCAATTTCAGCTAAGAGAAAAAATAAATTAAATAAATAATTTTTGCAAAAATTTGGTTCTAGTATTTGAAATTCTTTATATTAAAAGTGATACTAATCAAAAACTTCCTTTTTCAGAAATTTTTTCCATGTATTTTCAAAACATCCATATTTGGAAGGAATATCTCTTACAGCATCCCATTCGATGATTATTCTACCATTTTTCAGCTGAATAGTTTGGATTTTATTTGATAAATTTAAATTATTATAAATAAATTTATATTCTTTAAGATTATCTGGAGGTATAATATATTTTTCGGATAACGAATCATTTAACTTATTTCTTAATACTAAGTAAGAGCCCCTACTACTTCCAAATGAGAGATGGTAATTTAATATTGCTTTTAAGAAGAATAACTGAGTAAGAAGTGCATCTTTTACTCGTAAGTATTCAATAATTTCAGTATTAAATTTTAGTGTTATTAATTTATTAATTTTATTTAATTGATCTTGAATTGCTAAAATTTCGGCTTCGAGACCTTTTAATGGACGAATAATTCCACCATATTTTGACATCCTATATTGTATCTGGTCTAATAGTTTATTTGTTGTTAAGGATTTTTCACTATCAGAAGGAGAATTTTCCAATACAATAGCGAATTCATGTATTAAATTAACAATTTCATTTTTGACTTTATTTTGAAAATTCTTATGATTTATTAATTGATAACTATTATATAAATGCGCTATTTTTTGTGATGCTCTTAATCCACCTACTTGTCCTGCATTTAATGCAGCCCCACCAGGTCTTTGAATTCCGTGGTTCCCATTAATTTCTCCAATCGCAAAAAGATTTTTTACTGTAGTAGCTTCCCACCATCCATTACATGATACCCCACCATTAAGGTGTTGATTACATACAGCTATTTCAAGTAGTTCTGAACTAAGATCAATATTATGTTTTTTATAAATCAAAATTGCTTGTTTATTCAATTTCCTAAGACGTTTGATTGGCGTATCTCCTAATGCTTTAGAATTAATTAAATAATCTTTTGCTACTTGATGTAATTTGTTAAAGTTAAAATTTTTAGGATTTTTTGTGTAATCTAAAAAAACTCGTCTGTTAAATACTTCTAATTCATGATAGACAGCTAGATCAATTAATGAAGAACCATAATTTTCAATTTTTGTTGCATTAAATGGCCATTGATAGCCTTTTAAGAATATGGCTTTTGAAAGTTCTTTAAAAGATGGAAAAATATCATAAAGAAATTCTATTTCATTTTCAGATTCATCAACAGAAAAATATCGGGGAATTACTTGTTGATATGACCCAGAAACATTCCATCGAAACTTAATTGATGCTAATCCAAATTGTGATTCTGTTAAATTTTGAAGTTTACATCCCGCTTTAATAGCTAAACTTGTTGTTCCTTTTTGTGATTTTGGGTAAACTGAATTTTTATACAAAACTGCGGGTCCACCAATAGCTAATATTAAATTTTTTACTTTAAAAACTGCTAAGGAATCAAGCAAATTTTCTATATTTTTTTCTTTAGATAAATCATCAATCTTAATACATATTAAACCGACTATTTTAGGTTTTTCAGTCGTATCATCAACGATAATTTTTAACGCATAATACTTGTCAAATATTTTTATATTTTTTTCTTCAATAGCTTTTAAAAGGCACTTCCCCATTTCTTGAGAAGTTAAAGGCCCTATTGATGTAGCTCTTTGTCGTGGATCATTATCTGTTTTATATCCTACAAAACCACCATATTTATCATGAGGGAAAGGAACCCCTAATTGAACTAAATGAAAGAATTCTCTTATTGAATTTGTTGCTTCGATTAAAGCTATATCACCATGCATTGCTCCCCCTCTATAGAGATCTTTAGCCAATTCATAAGGAGAATCAGATTGATCTCCATAAATAGACATCTTATAATAAGTTTGTTTATCAGAGCCTGCATTAAAGGAAGTCCCACCACCTAAGTTTTCTGTAACGATTGCTACTTTATCTGATGGGATACCCTCCATTATTAAATGGAGTGCACAATTTAAACCAGCTGCTCCAGAACCTATAATAATAGAATTAAACTCTTGAATATTTAATTTGTTAAGATTAGGTTTGATTTTTTTCATATTTAACCTCATATTTTACAATTCATGTAAATGGAAGCCACCATCAATGCGAATCGCTTCTCCAGTTGAATAAGGTACACCTCCATTAACAATAGAAATTACAATCTTGGCAATATCAGTCGGTAAGCCCCAACGCTTTATTGGTATTAACCCTTTTTCAATCAGATCCTCATATTTTTCTTTAAATGGCTCAGTCATGGGTGTTAGAATTATCCCTGGCTGTATCTCAAATACAGGAATATTATATTCAGAAAGACGAGTGGCATAGAGTTTCGTCATCATAGATATACCTGCCTTAGAAATACAATATTCACCTCTATTTGGGGATGGTATGAAGCTTGAAATGGATGAGATATTTATTATGTATGGTTGATAATCTTCTTTTAATATTTTCTTAAGGGTTATCATCCAATTTGCAATTGATTGAGTTAGAAAATAAGGACCTTGAAGATTAATTTTTATTAATCTTTCAAAAGATTCTTCTTTAGCTTCTAAAAGATCTTTCCTTTCTAGTGGGGCTACTCCAGCATTATTGACCAAAACGTCAATCTTATTGAATTTTTCTTTAAGTTTGTTAACAAGCTTTTCTCGACTTCTTTTATTGCTTATATCAGCTTGAACATAGATGAAATTATCTTCAGATTCCTTTTTATAGATTTTTGATAAACTCTCAATATAATCTTTAGATAATTCTTCCGTTGATGCTCCATTAATAACAAGATTGAACCCTATTTTAGCCAATTCTAATGCAATAGCTTTTCCTATGCCATGGGTACTCCCAGTAACTAAAGCAACTTTTATTTTATTTGTTTTCATAAAATACTAATTATTTGATTTTATCAATATTATTAAGTTAAGCTAGAACTCATTTAATATATTTTTTTCATTTTATAAAAGACGAGTTCGTTCCTGAACCCAAAAAAATTCCCGAACGAGTTAAAAAAGAATTAACGTTTGATTTAGAAGATATTTTCTGTCCCTTTTGTGGACACCCGCTTGAGTATCATTACTTGAGCAATGCAAGACCGCTCATCACGATAAAATACGACATTTCTTTAAGGGTGGTACATAAAAGATGCGTTAATGAGGAGTGCATTGCGTGTATATCCAATAGAAATTTTTATACCCCTTCCTTGGACCTGTATGTGCTACCTAAAAAGACATACGCCACGGACGTCGTGCTTTTAATCGGACACTTGATTCAACAAGAACATTACACGGAAGAAGAAGTGGTCAAATACTTGTTAGAAGAGCACGGAATTACCATCAGCCAACCGAGCGTAAACAATTATAAACGAATAGCCTTGGCATTAGGAGAGGCTCTCATCATGGGGAACGAGGAAAAGATTAAGAGCGGGTTGGACGGATTACCTGTTCGGGTGTATTCAATTGACTGTCTTAGCTCAAATAAGAGCAAGACTCTATTTGTGATTCGAGAGTTGATTAGCGGGACTGTTTTAAGGTCGGAGCTTCTTGACAAGCACGATGCCGACATCATTCACGATTTCATGGAAGCCATGTTTCAAAAATTTGGAGAACACGATTACATGGTGGGTGATGGCGAGCGCGAGCTTATTGGTGCCACGCGCAAGTATTATAGCCATATCCCGTTTCAATACTGCCATCTCCACTTTTTAGATAACATAGGAAAAGCGCTAATGGAAGACCTTTATAAATCGTTTAAAAAAAAATAAACCGAAAATCACACTAAAAAATATTTATTTGAATTTATATACTCGCAAAGAAATATGCTATGATTATACAGAGCATTCCACTTCTCAGTAGAATAAATACTCTCCCTTTATATTCCTCTTCAAAGTTATATAAGTAGTTCAAAATAGCTGCAATGCCGATTAGTATTGCTCCGATTATCATTGGGATTAGATAGAGAAAAGAGTTATAGATTCCTGTAATAAATGGAATTACTAAGAACAGAATTGTTAGAACTTGTAGTAATAATACAATATGCTGAGCTTTTTTAATAGTAACAATTTCTGCAAAAAGTTTATATTCTTCAGTATTAGTTCTTTTTTCTGCAGTCTTCTTACAACTTTTTAATATATCCTTCGAAAACTGAAGCGTGAAAACTCCCATAAAAAAGAAGTACACATATATCGGGACTGAAACATTATTTAATATCGCACCGTAGATTAATCCAAAAGAAACTAAAAAGCCTATAATGACATTAATCAAAATGCTTTTCTCTTCCCATTGATTTCCATATAGAAAAGAGAATCCCCAGAACACGCCGATTATTCCCAGAATTATTAATACAAATATATTCCGATCAAAATAGAATACATAAACCGCTGAAATTCCATACGCAACTAAAAATATGACTATTGATATGATCTTTATAACTTTATTCTTATTAAGTTTTCTCTCAGTACTCTCTTGCGGTGATTTTAGAAACAGCACAAGCAATATGCCTGAAACAATCACCAGAAAATATAGAGTAGGACCGAGAATGAGATTATCAATGAACCAATTATATCCTACATCAAATCTACTGTTTAGTACACCAATAATCAGAAAAATTGTTCCTTTAAACCAATTTATTAATTGATATTTTCCAACAAACGTTTTTATCTTCATATTTTCTCACCTTGTGTTTATATTACCTCAGTTGTTTTATTGGCATTCACAAAATCAAGTGTTAACCTCTGTCCATTATATTCTATTACTGTTTTCATAGTACCAAACGTTTGGTTGCAAAAAGGATTTTCAAACCGTTCATATGGATCAAGATCTACTTTTTGATTGTTAGCATACATTGGTCCATCCCATCCCACTTTAATTTTACCTTGGGAAGGTGAATCATAAATAATATCATAGCCTATTGATCTTTCGGTGATTTCTATTTTAGCATTTAAAATTTGATTCATAAAATCTTCATAAGAATTGAATTGAGCGTCATTATTACTTCCAAGCTCTACTATCCATGTGTTCTTTTTTCCTTCTGCTCTTAACTTGTAATTACTTTTCCATTCTACTGAATTATAAGAATAGAGTGCTATATAGCTGTCATTTCTACGTCCAAACACCCACTTGCCAGTTTGATTCCATTCATTAAATGCCCAACATGGGAAATATGCGTGGGTATAAGATGGTTCAGCAAGCAATAGTTCTAAAACTAATTCTAAGAATAGAGATTGTGCTCGGCGATCGTATTGAATAATTCCCACATTCTTATGGAGTGTAGCTCGAGGTTTCCAGCCACTTGTAAATTGCTGTTTACTAGCACTTAGACCACTGGGAGAACTGGTGAATACAGTAGCGTTCTTATCCAAACATGCTTGCCAAATTAGCTCTTGTAGCCCATTCATTCCTTTTTGATGATCTTGTACGCCAGAGAGTTGATAGTATGGTGTCTTATAGGTATAGGTATTTGCTGTTTCGAGAGCTACACCTTGCGTGATATCCTTTATACGTGCACTAAGATCGTTTAAGGAACTTCCATATATGGTGGAGCCGATTTCAAATAAGTCTACAAACGCTTCATCATTGAATATTAATTTAGGGGCTAAATTATAGGTATTCATTAAATCTAAAGAAGATTCCAAAATATTAGGGCCTGCGGGTGCGGACATCGGCCACCAAAACATCAGATCTGATTGCGTTTCATATCCAAATCCATAATCAGGACCCTGAGAGATATCTATGTTATTTCTTGATTTATGAATATATTCATCTGCATTGGCAGTCGCATTTGCTATATCTTCCAAAATTTTAGGGGTTGAATAATTTCCTGTAGATATAAAAACTGCTGCACTATTCCCTCCGCTAATGATTTCTTCAGATCCAATTCCTAACATTAACCATGCAGGTTCTACTGTTGATTCCTCTTCCGGTAAGTCTGTTATTGCGGTCCCAACTTGTTTTTCATCTTCTGTTCTTCCGTGTGCGGTGGCATACACTCCTTTATAATAATTATTAGCCAAATCAAAGCCAATTAAATCAACAATCATTTCCGCTTTCGTTGCTATAGTATCATTTTCTGCAAAATCTACTAAATTTAGTAATGCGGTTAGGTCTAAGCAATAATAAATATTTGAATGCCATTCCGCAAATCCTAATTCTGCCCTCCAATCTAACCAGCGATTTATTAAGGGAAGTGCATGCTCAACATGTTCAATTCCAGTCATATTGGAATTTGGAAAATTTGAGTCTGGAAATAATTGTCCCGCTAACAATTCAGCCGTATGAAAGAGTATCATATGGTTTTCTGTCCAAAAGATCATCTCATCAGGACCTGGCTCTGTAAACCAATATTTAAAATTCAAAATAGATTCTCTAATGCTGGTATTCAGATTTGTTGGAATATTATACTTTCCTTTATCCAAATACATCATCCGAAGTAAGCTATTCATATCGAAATCGGATGTATCTTTCCTTTCATTAATCTTATCTATAGATCCATTAATTTCTACTTCATTAAAGTTTGTCTCATTTAAATAGACTTTAGCACATTGAGCATCTAACCCACTACTCTTGTTTGCAGAGTCGAGATATAAGTCTTTCCGCTCGGTAAAATTCAAATTAGAAATATAGTATGATGAAGGATGTGCATAATCGCTAAGATCGTCATTTATGTCCCCATCTTTACTCATCCCTGTGTCGAGTGGAATGAGAATTGTTACTGAAATAATTATCGGCATAAGCACCAATATTCCGACGAGAATAATTAGTTGAATGTATTTTTTCATATGCATCATTTTCATTTCAATTTTTAATTAGATTTTTTAGATCTTTCGTTTTATACTTAAAAGTTAAGAATATTATCATTAATACTGATTATATACCTAATAAATCTTGCTTAATAACTGTGTCTTAGAAATTTTTAAATTGTTCATTTTGATACTAAAACATTCATGAAAAATAAAAAATCAAAAGAGAATAGCTGAGAGTCTTTGAACTGTAATTAGAATAACTAAGTTCTGGATTGGATGTTAGGGAAATTCAACGGAAGTATGAGATCGAAGAAATGAATATGTCTGTGACTATCTAATAAAAAGATCTCATTACAAGTTTCTCTATAAATAAAGAATTGATAATTATAAAAAAAGATAAAAAAAATGGTTATACTTTCTCTAATTCCATCTCTTTAATTGCTTTAGCACTTCTAAAAGGAAGATCCTCAACAGACTCTCCTGCTCTGTACTTAAACTTTTCTTGAAATTGTTCATTTAATGATTGAAAGATAAGAGAAAGAGGGAGATCCATAGGACAGTTATTCGCACATGAACCGCACTCTATACATCGGTCAGCATCATGAGCTATCCGAGTTAATTGATACGTAATATTATTAATGTTCTTATCTTTACGTTTTTTTTGAAGTATGCAATCCACGCAATAACAGACTGAGCAAGCTCTTATACACATACCACACATCGTACATTGCGAAACTGCGAAACTTTATTCAGTTACGGATCCGGCAGTTCAGGAAGATAAAAATATTGATACTTTAATTCTAAAAAAAATGATCCCTAAATTTGTAAAAGCGGGAATTAATCTAGAAACAACCACAGAAATAGAAGATAAAAGAATAATGGAGTTGATTCATTTTAGTTTTTGGGTGGTTACAAAAGATAGTGATGACATTTAAATTTTTTCGCAATCATTTTATTTCAAATTATAGCGAGATATTGCTCCCAGAATTGAAAATAATTTTGATACCACCTATTCAGTTTAATTCTTCTATGTTTGAAAT
>JAHLWH010000245.1 GCA_019058015.1 Promethearchaeota archaeon
AAAATACATAGGTTCAGAAGAAGAAATTATTGCTTGCCCTGGATTTGCCAACTCATATACAGTAAAAGCTTTTATACTTTAATTCCTGCAGTAAAACTTGAGCAAGATGGTGAAATGAGGGATATGCTTCTCAATCCAACAAAATTACTACATGCATCAAATCAGTATAATTGGGAAAACTGCGTTCCCATCAAACCAGGAGATGTGCTTATTGCAAAAGCTAAATATGATAAAGCATGGGTTAATGAAAAAATGGTATTATTCACTAAAATGTATTTGACTGTAAAAAATCAAAATGATGAATTAGTTTGTAATATTACTTCTATAGGTGCAATAAGACCAGGAGGTTATTAAAAGTGCCAAAAATTTCTGATATAAAGGTTGGACAAGTTATTCGTTTTGAGTTTGATCTAATAAATAGAGAATTATTGAGAAGATATGCAAAAGCCTCAGGAGATACAAATCCTATTCACACAACAGATGCCGTTGCGGAAAGAGCTGGACTAAAAGGAGTTATTGCTCATGGATTATTTAGTTTCGGATTTTTAACCAAAATGTTAGATGAATTTGTTGGAGAAGAAGGGAAAATAATCGAAATTGGCATAAAAATGACTGCAATGGTACGCTGCGGGGACAATTTAATCACTGAAGCAGAAGTTACGAAAATTGAAGGTAAAAGAGTGTATTTAGATATTGAACAACGGACAATCACACCTATAGATATTAAAAAGGGTGGAGAGATTGTAAAACAATTCGAAGCTGGTGAGCGTGGGTATGTAACTGAAAGAGATATTGCTAAAGGGCTCATTAAAACTAAAGAAGTTGATGAGGGAACATTTACTTATAGAGATAGAGTTGCAGCCCCAGGACATGCAATTATTGAATTAAAAGAATAATAGTTATATTTTACTATTTTTTATTTATTATTTTTCTCTTTTGAAAAATATTAATCACTTATATTTATTCAAGAATGAGGTTAAGTAGAATAAGTTAAGTAGCTAAAGCAGCTATCTTTTCCAGTTCAAAAGGACTAATTATTCTTTTCTTTTTCGCATCGTAAAAGGGTAATCCTGACTGTTTTAGAATCTCCAGAGCAGCAGCATGGAGAACTACAGTCTTACACTTCACAGGCAATTTCACATTAGCAATTCTTAGTCGATCTTTTACCAAAGGTAAATCTTTAAGGTTACAACACACTTCGCATATGATCTTTCCCGCTCTTACCCGTGCCGCCCTTCCTATCGACTTCCCGAAGCTATTCCTCATCCCGCTCTGAATCCTGTCCGCCCCAGCGAAGTTGAGCTGTCTGTTTTCTCTGATAACTTGGAACGGTTTTATTTTAATTGTTAAATGATAATTTTGACGTCCTATTCTTTTCTGAAGAGTACTATTAATTGTGATTCTTAACGCTTCTAAGGCATAATGACTAATTTGCACATTTTTTTCCACCTTTAGTCCAACAACAAGATCATATTCTTCTCTTTTCTTCTCTTTAAGACTTAATCCACCTTGAAAAAATCTTAGCTTTGAATCCGCTCCGCCTCGAGCATATTCTCGTCGATGAGACCTACTTCTTTTCCGCTGAAAGGCAGGTCCTTTAATTTTTGAATAGCAATGCCATGGTCTCTTTGAAGCCATTAAAAATCACTTTCTAATATTACCAAATTGAGATTAAAAACCTTTCATAACTTATATTCTTTATTATCTTATAGTTTAAAGGAATGTGATTTAAATTTCGATAAAATTTCTTAAAAAATGAATGATTCTCTTAAATAATCATAAATTAATTTAAAAATTTTTATAAAATAATATGCTGAAATTAAAAAGGATATTGGAGATTAAAACGGAACTTCTCTGTAAAGGAGTAAATCTTGATGAGAGATTTATAGATACATATAAATCCAAAGGAATTCCATTTAAAGAAGGAAGAAAAGGTGGAGCGGGTCCTTTAGGAGGGCGATATTTTACATTTGATGATAATAAAACTATTGTAAATGTTCCATTATGGCATAATAATAATGAAACTAATTTTGTGTTGAAAAATGAGAAGGATGGTTATTTTGAAATATTTGATAAATCAAAAAATTCAGTTTTCGCTAATTTAAAATTAGTTACTTATCCAAATTATTATAATATGACCGAAACAGATGGAATTTTAATGAGAAAAATTGCTTTAATACATGGGCTTGATTGTCTAGCTACAACTATTTATCAGAGATGCTGTTATTGGGAAAATGGGAGTAAATGTAAATTTTGTGGTATCGAATTAAGTTTAGCAAGAGGTGATACTATAGAAGAAAAAACTTCAAAACAACTAATTGAAGTAATAAATGCAGCTAAAAGTGAGGGAAAGTTCAAACATTTACTATTAACCACAGGAACCACTTCATCAATCGATAAAGGTGTATTAAAATATATAAATATACTAAAAGAGAGCAAAAAAGAGTTTCCAGATATTCCTATTCATGTCCAAATAGAAGCTGTGGAGAATCTTGAGTATATAAATATGTTGAAAGAAGCTGGAGCTGACACAATAGGAATTCATATTGAAATACTTGATGATTCTATTAGAAAAGTTATTTGCCCAGGTAAATCAAAAACTAGTTATGAAGTGTATGAAAAAAATTGGATTCATGCACTTGAAATTTTTGGAAAAGACCAAGTAGATTCCTTCATTTTAACAGGTTTTGGAGAGACTACGGAAGAATTCTCGAATAAACTTGAAGAAATTATTAAATTAGGGGTAATTCCATTTATAACTCCTGTTAGACCGATTCCACAATCCAAATTTAAAGTGCCCATTTGTAACCCCCCAAAGGTATTAAATATTTTTAAACACGCAGCTAAATTAATGAAAAAATTTAATGTAAATCCATTAAAAAATAAGGCTGGTTGCGTAAGATGTGGAGCCTGTAGTGGAATTACAGAGGCATATCGCTTAATTATTGGAAATTAATGGTGTTAAAATTTTTTAGATTTAGTAAAGATATAATTTAAAATAAAGAATTTTTATAAAGAATTAATTAATTATAATTAAATAAGTCAGATTATAATTTATTTAAATATATTAATATAGAGTTAATTATTTTGACCGAACTTGATGATTTTTTTAAAGAATTAACGAAATGGGAAGAAAATGTATTAGAAAAATCCATTAAAGGTAAAGAAATGCGACAGATGCAGTTTAAAAATTTATCAGATATTGAAATAAAGGGACTTTACACTCCTTTAGATATTAAAGAAAAGATTTATATGGAAAAATTAGGGTTCCCTGGGCAATTCCCTTTCACAAGAGGGGCATATCCATCAATGTATAGAGGTCAATTTTGGACGATGCGTCAATTTGCTGGGATGGGAACCGCAGAACAAACAAACAAACGCTATAAATTCTTAATAGGCCATGGTCAAACGGGTTTAAGTGTAGCGTTTAGTTTACATACGATATATGGGTATGAAGCAAGCGATAAGAGGGCATTAGGAGAAGTTGGAAAAGAAGGTGTTGCAATCGATACCCTTAAAGACATGGAAATCCTTTTTGATGGTATAGATTTATCAAAGATATCTACATCAATGACTATAAATGCCCCAGCATCAATTTTACTTTCTATGTATATTGCTGTTGCAGAGAAGCAGGGTATTCCTCCCGAGAAATTAAGAGGAACAATTCAAAATGATATTTTAAAGGAATATATTGCACAAAAATCGTGGATTTTTCCTCCAGAACCATCAATGAGACTTATTGTCGATACTATCGAATATTGCACAAAATATGTGCCACAATGGTATACTATAAGTATTAGTGGGTATCATATTAGAGAAGCTGGTTCTACAGCAGTTCAGGAATTAGCATTTACCCTTGCAGATGGATTTGCATATGTAGAAGCAGCAATAGAAAAAGGACTAAATATAGATGACTTTGCTCCGAGATTATCTTTTTTCTTTAATAGTCATAATAACTTTTTTGAGGAGATTTGTAAATATAGAGCAGCACGTCGGATATGGGCAAACCACATGCGTGATAAGTACAATGCTAAGAAAAAAGAGTCCATAAGATTAAGATTTCATACTCAGACTGCAGGAGTTTCTTTAACCGCTCAGGAACCAGAAAATAATATAGTTAGAGTTACTTTACAAGGGTTAGCTGCAGTTTTAGGAGGAACACAATCACTTCACACAAACTCATTTGATGAGGCTCTGTGTTTACCTACAGAGAAAGCTGCTAAAATTGCTTTAAGAACTCAGCAAATAATTGCCTATGAATCTGGGGTTGCAGATACGGTTGATCCTTTATCTGGCTCTTATTATATTGAATGGCTTACTGATAAAATGGAACAACAAGCTGAAGAATATTTTAAAAGGATTGAAGAATTGGGAGGTGTAATTCCCGCAATCCATAAAAACTTCTTTCAAACAGAAATTGCAAATGCAGCCTATAAATACCAGCGAGAAATTGATACTAATAAAAGATTTATTATTGGGGTTAATAAATTCCAATCTGAAAAATTTGAATTACCTGACTTATTAGACATTGAAGAAGCTGTTTCTGAACACCAAATTAATAGGTTGAATGAAATCAAGAAAACCAGAGATAACGAGAGAGTAAATATGTTATTAGCAAAATTGAAAGAAGCAGCAAAAGGAACAGAAAATTTGATTCCATATATTTTAGATGCAGTTAAAGAATATGCATCAGTTGGAGAAATTATTGGAGCACTAAAAGAAGTTTTTGGAGTCTATAAAGAGCAACAAATAATATAATAGGAGAAAAAATTATTAGAAATGATAAAAAAATGAGTGAAAACAGAAGAATAAAGATTATTGCTACAAAACCTGGTCTGGATGGGCATGATAGAGGTATAAAAGTTGTAGCGCGTGCGTTACGAGATGCAGGAATGGAAGTAATTTATACAGGCTTACATCAAACTCCAGATGACATTGTAAACGCTGTAATACAAGAAGACCCTGATGTTTTAGCTCTAAGTCTTTTATCTGGAGCGCATAATACTCTCTGTCCAATGATTATGAAATTATTAAAAGAAAATAATATTGATGATGTTTTAGTTGTCGTTGGAGGTATAATACCAAAAAAAGATGTTCCATTTCTTCAAGAGAATGGGCTTACTGGCTTTTTTGGTCCCGGAACTCCGCTACAAAAAATTGTTGAATTTATTAAGTCAAATTTAAAGCGATAAAAAAAGTTAATTTAATTTAAATATTTTTATTCCAAATTCATTCTTTCTTAGGTATTTTCCATTCTGAGAATATTTCACAAATATAGAGAGTTATTTCTTTGCAAGAAGAGCATATTTCATCAATTAATTTCTTAAAAACATAATCTCCCTCTTGAAATAATCTTTCATTTTTTACTTTACATGATTTACATTTTATGATGGAGTATTTTTTCTCTTCCATCTTTTTTTTCCGAATTAATGCATCTCCTAAACTAGGAATCGATGGAAACTGTGGTTCATCACTCAAATTTTATTCCTCGAATTTTTTTAAATTAAATCTATTATCTTAGTTATTATTTTTATTACTATTAATTTTTTCATTATTGTTTTCATTTAGATTAGCTTGATTTTTTTCTTTTTTCTTCTCTTTCTCTTCTTCTTTTTTATCTATATCTTGTTCAGGTTCAGGTTCTTTAGGAATTTTGGAAATAATAACTTTTGAATACCGTAAAATATCATTACCAATTTTCCAACCTGTTTGCAATATATCTACAATTGAATTTTCGGGTAAATCTGCATTTTCAATATGTGAAATCGCTTCATGAATTTTATAATCAAATAAATCTCCTTTAGAAGCTGGAATTTGTTCTACTTCATATCTTTTAAACTGATTTAATAATTGATTATAGATTGATTTTATATCTTCAAAATTTGATTCTTGGGTATTATCAATATGATCTATTGCTTTCTCAAATGAATCCATTATTCTTAAAAAATCTCTTAAAATTGCAGCTCTCTCAATACTTTGAATATGTATTCTATTTTTTTCCATTCGCTTTTGATAGTTTTCAAAATCGGCTTGCATTAACATAAATTTTTTTTTCCATTCTTCAATTAATTTATCTTTTTCTTTTAATTTCTTATCTAATTCCGATCTTAATTCTTCAATAGTTGCTTGTGGAGTTTTTTTTTTTAAAGATTTTTTTTCGACAGATTTTGCTCCTACTTCTGTAATCTTTTCCACATTTTTTTTCTTCATTGATGCATTATCTGAGAGACTACTGTTTTCCTTTAGTTTCATTTAATAATCATTTCAAATTTTTGAATTAGATATTAATCTTAAAAACACATTAATAAAATTTAATAGATTTTTAATTTAATAATATAAGATAATATTTTAATTTTTCTTGTTTTCTGGATTTTATATCGTGAAATTTTTGGATTATTATATGTAATTCATAAGACTCAAAAGAATTATATCTTAATCTATTAACAATATTAATAATTAAAGTACCCACTTAAAGAAATTTTATTCTGACATAGAGATCATTTAAATATAAATCTAAAAATTTATAATTTTTCTTTACTACTTAATTCATAAATTGTTGATCTTAATGGTTTTTATAATCAATTAAAATATTATTATAATAAAAATCCAATTTAAAGTTGAGATTTATGAGCGATACAGAAAGTAAAGGTAAACCTAAAAGGAAATAATTAATTATAGGGATTGATTTAGGGACATCAAATAGTGCATGTGCTTATCTTACACCAACAGGAAAGCCAGAAATAATACCAGCTGTTGAA
>JAHLWH010000246.1 GCA_019058015.1 Promethearchaeota archaeon
ATATATAATTTTCTCGCAATTTCGCTTTTTTTTCCAATATTTTTGATTCCATTTGCTATGTTTTTGCCAAAGTTTTTTCTGCCGTTCCTCTAAATTTTCCTTAATAGCCACATCATCAACTCTTTTAATTTCATTCATAACTCTAATGATTTTGGTGAGAATTTTATCTAATTGCCGACTATATATTGATTCTATCTCATTTAATAATTCTGTATTTTTTTCAATTTCTTTCAGGACAATTTCATTATTTCGGTAATCATCTGCAACTATTTCTATTTGGTTGTTTGGGAAATAAGGGTTTTGCTTTTTCTCTTTATCTCTATTCATAATTAGTATATTTTTAGAAATAAAATTTAAAAACAAATACAGTAAATAGGTGTAGAAATTTACGAGATTTATTTTATTAGTTTTTTTTCTTATCGGGAATTAAAAATTGATCAAATTAGTATAAGAGTCGCAGAAGAGAGAAAAGGGGTTAAAAAAGAGATGAATTATTTAAAAAAAACCTGAAAGGTGGTTACATCTCTCTTCTGCATATAGGTGATTTAAGTTAAGATTTTTCAATTGCAATAAGTAATAAAAATAGTTCTATATAAATGAAAAAGGATCTAATTTTTCTGAAATATTAAGTTATTTTTCCTTGCAATAATTATTAATGCAGGGCTCGATTGCAGATATTCACCTTCATCGAAATCTCCATAAACCTTTTCTATTATAAAACCAACTTCATTAAACAACTCTTCCATTTCTTCTTTTTTTAATACCTTTTGCTTTATGTTTTTTATGCTACTTCTTTTGACTTGTTTTCCATTTTTACCTCTCAGCTCATTAAACATATTTGAAGTTAATATATTTATTTTATCATTAAAATCAATGTTTGTCTTGATGATCAGAGTTTTATTTATTTTGGGAATGTATTTTTCTATTATTGTTTTAGGAACTGTTCTATTTTCTGGAAGATTCAATGGATTTTTTACGATGAATAGTAATTTCCCGTTCTTAGTTAGACTATTATGAACATTTATTCTCTAATTTGCGTTTTGTAAACTTATCTTCTTGATGGTAAAATAGAGCTGAAGTAATTTCTTCAGAATAATAATTTCTTACTTCTGGATTAGCATTTCCTAAATCTAAAATTACTGTTGTTCCATTTTCTAGAATATTTATAATTTCTTCACCTACGGTCATAGTTTTATTAATTATTTTCGCCAATGAAAAAATCAAAAGTAAAATAAGAATTTATCGCTATTGTAAGAAAATTTGTTAAAACACCTTTATCGTTTACTCCAATAGGAATGTACAGCCCTACAGTTGTTATAAATCCTACAATTAAACAAATTACGCTTCCTATTTTTTTACCTTTTAATCCCCCAATAAAAGCGATTAGACCACATATCAGAATGAATATTCCTACTAGACAACATAAATCACCAAACATTCTTGTGAAACATCCGAGATAAATATTGGGGAAAATTGGTCTAAATAATAAATATGCCCCCCCGATCAAGCTGAGACTCTTTTATTATCATTCACTCGATTTTTTTAAAATATTTAAAATTGTACTAGAATCCTAGATATTTAATTCAAAATCCTTTATAATTTCTCAGTAAAAATTTTAATGGAATTGACTGAAATCTAATTTTTACTATTTTATTTATTAGATTAAGATTTAAGGGATTTCGTGATTTTTTCGAATTTAATAATCACAGGTACGAGAATCTCTGTAATTTTAACAATAAAGATTAAAGATTATATTTCGAATGAACAATTGCCGAGTTCAATATGCAAGAAAACAAAGAGGATTACCTGATTTTCCCTGTAAAGGAGTTGGAATCGTTGAATATGGCCTATTCGCTAAAACAATAGATCCACGTATAGAAAATTATATATACAGAAATGTCATACTTTTCATTTGTAAAGGAAATTTCAAAATAAAAGTGAAATTAAAAATGGAAAAAAAAACAGTCGGTATAGTTATATTTATTATTGGGATTATATATTTGTATGTTGGGGTTGTTGGATCGTGGGTTATTCAATATCTAATAGGTGGGAGCATGGGATGGATGTATTCAATGTTTTTTGGGAATATAACCTTTTTTGTAGGAATTCTTGTTACTATTATTGGATTAAGTATTTTTCTTTATTATAGAAGCAGAGAACAATAGAAGACCGCAAATTATATTACATCATTTTAAAAGATTCAAGAACTCCTGCTCCATTTTTTATTGATGTGGTTTTTCCCGATAATATAGGACTGTAATATACAATCTTTACTTAAATAGTTTTATTTACACAATCAAATAACATAATTTTTCATTTCTTGAATTTCCATTTTAATCCTAATTTAAGATTATGATAAATTTAAATGTTGACAGTAAAATAATTTAGGAACTATATTTTTTTAGTAGATTTAAGATCATATTTTTTTAATAGATCTAAGTTTTCAAACCTTATTAAGAAAGGCAGGATAAAGGATAATATTTGCCAAATCCTCAAATAACAAGGTTTTCCAAACAGAATTAGCTTTTTTGTGATAATAAGCTGAAGCAAATATCACCAATACCCTATAAGATATTGAGAAGAATAGCTGTATTAAGATTGTTAACTTAATAAACTTAATAGGATTTTACAAAATTCTTTTGAATTTACATGTTAATAGTGGCAGAATTCAAGATTTCTTAAATCACTAAAATTTTAGACTTTTTGGGTGGTTACAAAAGGTAGTGATGTGTTTTAAATCTTTTCTTACCCTCTTTTTTTAAAGAATTGTGAAGTATTGGTCCCAAAGTTGCTGGTAATTTCCGTACCATTTATCAAGCTTCTTAAATTCGTGTTTAAAGTACATTCCATGCCCTGCCATCAATCGACCATCGGGAAGTTTCGTTAAAAGAATTCTATACTCTCCATATTTCTTCTTAATTTTAGTGATGTGTCCTGGAAATTTGCGAAAATTGTGTCCAAACACGCGATAATCGAGCACTCGCTGCGCACCCTCTTGAGTCATCATGTTCTTTTTAAACGTTGGATAGTATAAATATTTCTTGTGAAATCCCTCCAATAAGTTATTGGTTATTGGAATGTTTGGATTTCGCTGGTGAGCAATGATTTTAGGAAACCAAGATTCTAGCTGCTTTAGAGCAGTATGAAGTTCGTTAATATGTTCTCCTTTTAATCGCTTTATAGTACTCCGTATAATTTCTAGCTTAACATAGGCTTCTGTCTCGTCTTTTGAATCAATTAAGGCATAAAATCGTTTTAAAAGCCAGTACCACCTTTTAGGAACGGGCTTTCTCGATTGCTTGGATAACCCTGCAAACGCCTTTACGTGCTTGGACACCGACCACTTCACGTGCGTTAAACAATTTTGCTGTATTACGTGTTTAAAGCTTCGAGTTCTAAAAAGACCTCCCAAATTAGCCGTGCAGTCCTTTACCAATCC
>JAHLWH010000247.1 GCA_019058015.1 Promethearchaeota archaeon
CAATAGTATCTGCTCCATCATAAATCGTTATAGATGTCATGATTTCTCTAATAATGTAATTTACTTGGTTTTTTTAAATTTTGTGTAAGGTTAAAATTATTGGAAAAATTGAGATAAGAGAAATTTAAAGATAAGAGAAATTAAAAATAAGTTTTCTTATAGTTTTATTGTAAATCGAAAATCTAAAAATTGATTGTTTATGGGAAAATCCAATCAGACAATTAGGATAACCTTATTAGGTGGAGTAAATGAAGTAGGGGGCAATATTGTATTTTTAGAAGATATTGGATATGACGTAAAGATTTTTTTAGATTTTGGCGTAAATATTGAAAAATTTAAAGGGAATTATAGAGAGGGACGGCATCCCTCATCAATTAAAGAGTTAATGAATCTTAGCATAATTCCTAATGAGGACCATCTTTCTATTGAGAATTTATATACTAAGCAAATTGGAACACAGCCCAAGAATTTAGTTGATGAGGATTTTCCTTCAAACTTGGATGCGATTTTCATTTCGCATCCGCACAAGGATCATTTTTTGGGGATATCGTTTGTGAATCGCACAATTCCGATTTATACGGGTGTTGTTTCCAAGAAAATTATTATGGCATTCTACGAATCTACAAAAGATTCAATTGAGAACAATTTTACCGGATTGAATTGGCATACATTTAGGACGGGAGATATATTGAACATTAAAGGATTGAATGTGGTCCCGTTTCATGTGGATCATTCGATACCTGCGGCGTATGGATTTATTATATATAGTTCTGCGGGACCGATTGTATATACAGGAGATTTTCGAATGCACGGACCTTTATCGAACATGACGGAAGAATTTCTTCAAGAGATAAAAACCAATAATTTATGCTTATCGAAAATTAATTTAACTCAGGAAGAGAAAAATCTAATTTCAAATGAAGTAAAAGTGTTGATATGTGAAGGAACGAAAGTTCATAAGGGAATGGTCGAATCGGAAGATAGTGTGAAAAGTAATTTAGAAAAATTATTTCAGAAGAATCCTTTTGATTTTATTTTAGTAAAATATGATCGAATAGATTGGGATCGTTTCAGGACATATTCACATATCGCGAAAAAGTATGGTTGGAAATATATTATTACAGAGAAGGATGCATATTTTTATTATCTTTTAAATAAGGATGCGATCTATGAAACGATGAAGGATCCCAACATTATTGATGATGAGCATATTTATATTCTGAAAAAAGGACCCGCAAGATTTCCATGGCAAGAGAAAATTCGTCAAGCTATTTACAAACAACAGCAAGGAGAGAGATTTATTGAGTATAATCAAATAAGAGATTTGGAAAGAAACTATTTTATATTTATAACTCATCTTTATGATGATCTAATGAAAAATCTTAACCACAATCTCAAGGGCCTGTTTATTTCTTCAAGTGTTGATCCCTATGTCGAGGAGTTCTATGATAATACGAATACTATAAGTAAGGAATTAGAAAAATTTGGAATCCCGGTTTACCGTATTCATGCATCCGGACACGCGACGCCACATGATTTAATTAATTTTATACATGAAGTTAATCCTCGCTATTTAATTCCAATTCATACGGAACACGCTAAGTTTTTTCAGAAATTTTTTCATACCTCAGAAATAAAAGTAATTATTGCCGAGCATAACGAACCAATAAAATTTCAATGATTTTATTGCTAAAGAATATTCAGCTACATGATCGATGGAATCCGTTTAATGATACAAATTTATAATTTTTTTCTTAGATTATTAGAAATAACTTTATTATCTTTCTTTTTTTTATTTTTATGTATAGACGAAGGCAAATTTTAGATAAGTTGTTGTAAAAAATAGAAATTCAATTTACTCCAAAAAATTAATAAGTGTAGGATTAACATTTAGTTATCAGAGGGGTTTCTCACCTTATTTATTATGATTAAAATTCTAACTCAATTAAATAAAAGCATAAAGTTATAGAATATGACATTTGAAGATGAAGTCCAAAAAATATATGGAAAATTTATTTGGATTTTGGATGATTTCAGGATAAATATTAATCATATCAATGATTTATATAAAGATTTCATAAAAAATGAAACAATCAATACAGCAAATCTGTTAAAAAAAAGTTTAGACCCAAAAATTAAAAAAAAATTCTTTAAAAAGAAATCTAAACAAAATAATTATTATTTAATTAAACCATATAATAGAGCTGAAGAAATTAAAGAATTATCCAATAATACTAGATACTCCGATTTAGAAAAGGTTTTATGTATCGAAAAATTGGAATATAGTAAAAAATATATGAAAGAATTTATCGAGAACGTTTATTTATATGGTACGCAAAGCGATTTTTTATATAGATCTTCATTTATTTATGTAATTACGCTTTATGAAGGTTTTAATGATAAAATTTTTGAGCTCTTAGAAACTTATAAACCAGAATGGTTTATTAGTAAAAAATCTAAAAAAAAAATCAAGTATAATAGTAATATAGATGTATTAACTACAAATTATAGGAAAAGATATAAAATTTTCGATTTAGAAACGGAATTTACTCTCTATAAAGACCTAAAATATTATTATTATCTAAGGAATATTCTTGTACATAATTTAGGAGTAATAGATAAGAAATTTACTGAAATTTTTGGAAATCATAAGGAAGATATTGATAATAAAATTGAAGTATCTAAAGATATTTTTAATCAATTAGTTGATATTCTCATTCTTTATTTTATGTTTATAAAGAAGACTTTAATTAAAAGAAAAGATTTAATCCTAAATTAATAAAGGAGAGGTCTAGCGATCTCAAATTAGAAAATCATCAAGATCTTTAAGGATTATTTCTTCCATTATATTTTATTATTAATAAACAATATTCTAACAATAAATTTTAATTAAATATTATACTCATTAAATATTGAGAAATTTATATGTATTTCATAATATAAGAAAGGAAAGACAAAATAATGTTCAATGTTATTTCTTCTAAAGAACCATTACCTAGTTCAATTGAAATTTTCACAATTGAAAGAAAAAATTTAGAAATTAGATTGAGAGAGTTACGTAAGACATATTTTGAATTAGGATGGAATATCGTTATAATAAAGGATAAAATAGGTTTTATGGCGATTGATAAAGAAAATATAGAGGAAGAACCCCCTCTTTTAGAGGAATGTTGGAAAGAAGAAAGTGAAATTAAGGAAAGTATATTTTATCTGTTTGATTCATTAGATAGCCAAAATCAACTTTCACATTCATTTTTTACGACATTACAATATAATTTATTAAAAAATCTTGAAGAAGATAAATTTGTTATTGCAAAAGACCTTAATCTTCATTTTAAAAAGGATCTACTACTTAAAAAACCAGTTTTAGATACCCAATATTATAAAATATATGAAGGTCTTCAATTTGTTCCATCATTAAAAAAGGAAAATAATGATTTATATCCTCTATATATTGTTAAGCGAGTGATAAGAGTAAAAGGACAAATTCGAGGAAGTCCAAGACAATTACAGAATTTGTCGAATTTAAATACAGAAGTATATTTTAATCAATTAAATTCTTTACTAAAAGAATTTATTGGAAATGAACTTGAATGTAACCTTGGTAATTATGTTTTTAAAATAAAAGGTTATACAGAGGAATTTGATACAGAATTTTTTGAGATATCTGAAGAAGATCTTGAGATTATTAGTGAAGAAGTTGAAGAATATGATGAAGACGATCTATTCTTAGAAGAAATCGAAGATGAATATGAAGAAGAAGAGGAACTAGAAAATGAGGAAATCTTAGAAGAAGAAATAATAGAGTATGTATTTCCCAGAATTCCAAAACGGTTAGAATACGCTAAAATCAAGTCACCACCTTTATGGGTCGGAAATAATGAAAAAAAATCAAATACTACTACAATGCATCTATTAAATCAATTTGGTCCATTAGAATCCCCTGAATATAAAATTGTTTTTATTCCTTTATATCCTGAAAATCAAAAAAATATTAAAGAAAAATTAGAAAAGGTATGTAATTTAATAATAAATGGTAGTGGAACAAGGAGATTTGATTTTCCAGGACTAAAAAGAAGATTTGGATTAAATATTTCATTGGGAAACTCTAAATCCTTTCCAGTTAATTTGAATCGGGAAAATTTCAAAAGAAATATAAATTCAATCTTACTTGAATTAAGAAATGAATTTCCAAATCTTCCTCTCTCATTTTCTCTCAGTTCAGAGATAGTTCCAATTTTTATAGTTGGGTTTAGAGAACATGTCATCAGAGAATGGGGAAAATATACACCATTATATCAATATTTTAAAGAGAATCTTGTTAGTTTAGGTTTTCCAAGTCAAATAATTACAAAGTTCGATAACTTTCTGGTTGGAGATTGGATTTCTTTTCCTCTATGGAGTATTGCAACTAGTATCTTCGCAAAAATTGGAGGTATTCCATGGCATGTCGATGTGGGTCTGACGAAAAATAAAAAAGCTATAGATGCTATTATCGGATATCGATTTGCAAGATCATTTTCGGATAAAGAAAATGTATTTATTTTGGGAATAGCTACAATCTTTACTGGAAATGGAAGATATTTGGGATTTAAAGTTGGTACTGTGAATGTGGATGATATAAATGATAAATATAATTTTTTCTTTAGAAGTCATGGATATACAAGAAGATACGAAGGACTAAAAATACATGGTGAGGATGTAAAGAACCTATTTAATGATGCAGTAAGATATATTGAAAATAATATTTTATTTCAGGAGGAGCCAGGAGGTGTTATTGTTCATAGATTGGGATCAATTTCAAATGAAGAAGCAGATTCATTTTTAGAATGCTTCCAATTATCAAAATTTTCAGCTGGAGCTTTAGTTTCTATGTCAGAATTTCCATTAAGATGGAAATATAATAATCAAACTGTTGTTAGAGGTACTTGGATTAATTTAAATGAAAATTCAGGATTATTATTTCCTCAAGGAAGAACATCATATTTTCAAGGTACAAAAAATAAAAATTATTACCCATCCTCAGTTCCTAAATCATTTAAAGTAAATATTCTCAGAGATAATGGAGTTTATAATAAACCATATGAAGCTGCTGATGATATTATGGCATTATCTCGAATGAATTGGAGGCATATAACATATATTCCATCTATTTATCCAATAAGCTTAGAATATTCATTAATTATCGCACAAAACCTAAAAAATAATATAATCCCAACAGGCGATTTGATAAAATTACCTTGGTTCTTATAAATTATGCTAGATGAGATTTCACAGTTCAAAATAGAGATAGAACAATGTTTTGAATCAAAAGATTATATAAATCGAGATATAAAAAGAATAATAAATTTTTTAATTAATTTATTTAATTCTGATGTAATATTTGTTGAAGATGAGGAAGACCTTAAAAATCTAGTAAAAATTGAATTCATAATAAATGATATTTCTGAATATTTAGATTCAATCAAAAATATAGAAGATCTTTGGAAAGATTACAATTTTTGGTTGATAAATTCTATTTTTTTCTACCATATTTGGAAGGTTATTCAATATTTTGAACCCGTTACTTCTATTAAAATCAAACATAAGTTTGATGAAATTTGGGCAGAAATTGAAAGCCAAATCGTTAAATGGAAAACTGATTTCAAATTAGAATTTGTTTTAAATATGTGTTTTTTAATATTTAAGGAAAAAAAAGAAATTCTCGCCTACCTGGAAGGTTTAAAGATCAAAATAAGAAATACAAAAGAAGCGAATTCTATTGAAAAATTATTAGATTTTATTTCTTCTAGAAATTTCGAAGTAAGCTTAATAAAATTATTGGAAAATGATATAGAAATTGCATCATGCTTCACTTTAATTTTGCTCAAATTTGGTAAAAAAACTGAGTTGGATATTGCTAAAAATTATTTTGACTCTAAAGTAAATGAATTATGGAAAAGAATTATAAAATTAAATAATAAACCAGAAATTGGTTCGTTTATTAGAGATTGGTTATGTTTAAGATTGCTTCAAATTCAAATTAATAAGAAATTATCATTTTATAACATTTACAATGTTGATGAACTTAATTTCTTCACATTATCTCCAAGAAATTTTGAAAGACTTCTTTTTTGGATATTTAAAAAAAAGAAGGGCTGGAAAGAGATACAATGGAGAGGTGCGGGGGGTAGTGAAAAAGGCAAAGATATACTTGCTTTAAAAAAGAAAAGTGAAAGGAATTGGATAATCCAAGCAAAACGAGATAAAAATTTTAGTAGGAGCAACTTTGAACAAGAATTTGAAAAAGTTTTAAGTGAGCTTAAAAGTTATGATTGTGAGGGATATCAGATTTTTTTAGCTAGAAACGCTACTGAGGATATATTTAAATGTGGAGAGGAATTGGCTAAAGAATATAAGTATCAAATTAAAGTAAAAGATAGAGAGGAAATTAATTATATTGTAAAACATGAACCAATTTTATTGAGAGAGTTTTTCAATTATCCAATAAAAACTAATTAAAAATGCAAGGTATATAATCAGAGACTATGTAAAAAATGGAGCCTTAGTAGAACTGATCTGATATTCTCTCAATTAACGAATTAAATTTTATTCCTCAGAAGAAAGTGAGATGGCTGAAATAATTATCCCGTTGATCGAAATTCTAATAAAAGAAGATGCCAAATAATTTATTGATATAATCTAAGAATATTACAATACTTTTATGATAATTATGTGTTCTATTTAACCGAATTAAATTATTTATTAGTATAAAATTTCTCAAAGACTATTAAAGTTTTATTTATTGATTTTATTATTTTTGAAATATTATTAATAAAAATTGTTTTATCTATTATTCCTCCATGCCCGCCAGGATTGCGCGTTAGACGTGCTAGCGATGTAAATTTTTGAATTGTTCTAAGATCTTTCTCAGTAATATTTCCTGGAAGTGTTTTCTTTAAGTCTAAAACAAGTTTATCTGAACTCGGATTTAATAGCTCATCGATTAAAAACGATATATGAGCCATAGACATATGATTTCCCTTCCATAGTTCTCTTAAACCAAAAGGTAGTTTTTTCCAGTCTTTATCTGGAATTTTTGAATTAATTGGATAAACATTTGTTAATACATCTAAGAAACTCTTAGAAAATGTAGAATGAAAACAACAA
>JAHLWH010000022.1 GCA_019058015.1 Promethearchaeota archaeon
ATGTTTCCTCTCTGCTCAACATCTCTCCAGTGGAAACTGAGCCTTGTTCTATAAAATCAAATAATATTTCTCTTCTTTAAACAATTAAATCACAAATTTCGATCAATTCCACTCGAAATCACTGGATTTTGTAGCCACCCTAGTTTTTTTATTTAAATAGGTTTAAAAAATCAAGTTTTTGAAATTAAAAAAAATTAAGGAAAAGAAAGTTAAAATGACCGAATTAAAATTAGTTAAAGGAATCCAGTCAAGACATCTGAAAATTCTTACGGAAAACGGTATTAACACGGCCGAAGCCCTTGCCATGTCAGGCAATAAAAGTATATCCGGAATGGAAGGAATAGGAGAAGCAACCGCCAAAAAACTCATATGGAATGCTCGGAGTGCTCTTGGCATGAGTGAGTTCAGAACTGTTACGGAATTTCAGGAGAACCACGAGTTTATCAGTACAGGGTCATTAAATTTTAATGCAATTTTAGGAGGTGGTATAGAAACAGGTTTTATAACGGAAGTCTATGGTCCGTTTAAATCCGGAAAGACCAATTTAGCGCACACCATTTGTGTGACCACACAGCTGCCAAAAGGAAAAGGGGGATTAGGTGGTGCTGTTATATATATCGACACCGAGAACACTTTTTCGAAGGAGAAGGTAAGAAGAATCGCAAAAAGGTTCGGGCTTAAGTCGGATAGCGTTCTTTCGCATATTTTTCATGCAAGAATTTACAGTTCAGACCATCAGTCACAAATGATCCTTGAAGCCGAAAAACTTGTAAAAGAAAAAAACGCTCGTCTTTTGATTATCGATAGTTTAATGGCACTACTGCGAGCCGAATACATTGGAATTGGGATGCTCCCACAACGACAGGCCGTACTTAACAAAATGATTCATGCTCTTTCAAGAATAGCTGAAAGTTATAACATCGCAGTTTTGGTCACGAATCAAGTTGCACAACAGATTAGGGGGATGTTCAGCGGTATTGACGCTATCGGGGGAAATATCGTAGCTCATGGTTGTCATATACGCGTAATGTTTAAGACTAAAGGATTTGCCTCGAATAGCTCGCTTGAGAGAAAGGCTATTATTGTTGATGCACCCGATTTACCTCCCGAAGAGTGTCAGTTTTTTATAACTCCCGCGGGGATTGCCGACTCGGAAAAAATTGAGGTTTCTGTATCAAAAAATCAAGATGAAGACTTATTTGTAAGCGCTAATAATGTATATACCTTGGAAGATATTAAGGGTATTGGAAAAAATACGATGGAGAGATTAGAGCGATTAGGAATTACTACGGTAGAACAATTAAGAGAAACCAGTCCCGATGATCTTGCTAAAGATTTACCCGGCATTTCAAGTAATAAAGTTCAAGAATGAATTACTCAAATTCCGGCGTGATCCAACCTAATCTTTTTTTTTAAAATTTATCCTGCAAAAATATTTAATCGGCAATTTTCAGAATAAAACTTGAAATTTTATTCTAAATTCTAAATTCTACCTTTTTTATTATTGAAGATTTAATTAATATATTTCATCAATTAAAAAATCTTTAACTATATTGAAAATTAAATTAATTAATATTATTAATGAGAAATAAAAATGGAACCCATTGGATATAGTAAGAAAAAGGCTAGTGAATCTCTTGAAAAAAACAACATTGATGTTTTAATTGCTTCTACACCAGTGAATGTTTTTTACACAACTGGAGTACCAACGCTCCATGTTGCTCATAATCCTATTCTATATGTTTTATATAATCAGTATCCGACCTTATCCTTAGTTCGTAGAGATGGAGAGGAAAGTCTAATAATTTGGATGGTATATAGTAGTGTAGAGAAATTTTCTTGGGTAAAAGACGTGAATGGGATTGCTTCTCCAAAAGCAGCTATGAAAGAAGTTTCAGATAAGATAGAAGAATGGAACTTATCTAACAAAACGATTGGTCTTGAATCCCTAATGCCAAGATATCAATCTGAATTTTTACAAAAAAAATTTCCGAATGCAACATTTGTTAATGGAGATCAAGCTTTTTTAGATATGCGATTGATTAAAACAGAAGAAGAAGTAAAGCGAATAAAAAAATCTACTGAGATCTCTGAAAAGGCAATAATGAATATGATTGATTCCATAAGAGTGGGTATAACTGACAATGAATTACTCAAAATCGCAAGGCGGACTATTATTGATGAGGGTGCAGAAGGCTGGGATCACTTAACATTAGGTATTGGCTCATCAGATCCAGAAGCACCTGGAGTTGGAACTATAATGAACCGTGGGGATATATCAAGATTTGATATTGGAACAATTTGGAAAGGATATGTTTCAGATGTGAGTAGAGAAGCTGTAATAGGAGAAATTCCTGAAGGTGGAAAAGAAGTAATGGATCGTATGATCCAAGTCCAAGAGTATTGCGTTGATAATATCAGACCTGGTGTGAATGCAAAACAATTATATAACAGAGCAATTAATTTTTTTAAAACATTGCAAAAGAGGGGTAGATGTTTCATTACAGGGCATGGTATTGGGTTAGAATGTGAGGAGGTTCATCTGTTCAGTCCTATGAAGACATTAAATATCCAATTTGAAGAAAATATGGTTTTAGATATTGAAGTTTGGCAAACTTTTAAGAAATTTGGTTTAGTCGGAATTGAGGATTGTTATAGAATTAAAAGTTCTGGTTGCGAAAGGCTTTCTAGCCTCTATAAAAATATCTATATTAACTGAGTTAAAAGGAGTGATGCAAATTAGTTACGAAAATAAGAAATGGAAATAAATAGATATTTAATGACATAAATTAATCATTAATCATATTATAAATTTTTTCTTCCAGAGAAATTTTTCTTTAGATCGGCAATATTCCACAAACTTTTGGGGATTTTCAGCATTTCCTTCTGCCGAATTAATTCCGCCCAATTCTCAAATCAGATCTAAGATATCACAACCGCTGCCTTCTTGTATGATGAGATTTTCATCAATATATAATTTTTCAAGTTTTGTAAGTGTACTCAGACCTTTAAGTTCTCTAATGAAATTTCTCATAAAATTTAATCGTTTTAGGTTTATGAGCGTATCAAGTCCATTAATTTCGGAAATGTAGTTTCTCTCAAGATATAAGAATTCAAGATTCACAAGTGTTTCAAGACCCTGGATTTCTTTGATTTTATTTCGATTTAAATTCAAATATCTTAAGTTTGTTAATGTTTCTAATCCCTTTATCTCAGTAATTGAATTTTCTTTACTTTTTATTCTCTATTATTAAAATTTCTCACCAAAAATAGTGTTTTTAATGAAAATCTAATTTAGAAATTGAGTTTTGGAAACAGTAATTCATTACCCTCTCCTTATTTATTAGATTTTAGTGGTAATGTAAAAATATGAATAAAAAAGAAATTATTGAGAAATATAGAGATAAAATTATTTGCCCATATTTTGATAAATGCGATCATTATTATCATAAATTAAGTGATATTTTTTTTTTTCTCTTTAAATATGTTTGATTTAAAAATTTAATAAAGTTGGTGGATTGCTAGATGAGCGAAGTACAAAAACATAATACATCAAAATGGGAAAAGAAAGAAAAATCGGTTAAAAAAGGTATAACCAATAGAGATTTTTATATTGGCCTCGATGAAGCAATTATCTCAAACAAGAAAAAAGAGACTGAAGATAAAGAGAGATTGGTTGGAGCAATATCTGGAACAAAGACCACACCAATAGCAAGGCAAGAAGAAACCGAAAATCGGTTACCGAAAGAATTATCGGAAAAGATAAAGACAACAACTAAGTAAAAGACGGAAGGAATGAATATCGTATCTATTCGAAAGAAGGATAAGGAAAATAATTTACCCAGAGAATCAACGAGTAGTATAAGAATTGGTAAGAAAAATAAATCAATTTCGGAAAGAAAAAAAAATAATAGATCAGAAGAGTCGGGAAATAAAGGATCCTCTTCGATAAGTATTAACAAAAAAGAGTTAGCGCAAGACAGAAAAACTCAAGAGAACATAACAGAAGAAAGAAAGGATTCGAAAAATAAAGATCTTAAGGAAGATGTTCCAAGAAATTTTTTTTATAAAATTTATAAGACTTTTCACTGTAAAGATATAGAATTTATAAAGAAATTATACGAAGAATTTAAATCATATCCAGAAATCGAAAGATTCTTTAGAGGGCGAAACACAGAAATAATCCCTAATCAGCAAGTAATTAAAAGAATAGTTAGAGACTCATTTGAATCAAAAAAGAAATATAAAATTTGGAAAAGTAACATTTATCTAAAAGAACTTCAAGAAATCGCGGGAAAGAAGGACGGGAAATGCATTTCTGAAGAATACGAAAACAGTAAAACCCCTCTTGACTTTAAATGTAAAAAAGGTCATATTTTTAAAATGAGACCAAATGATATAAAAACAGGTAGTTGGTGTCCAGAATGTTTTATAAATGAGAGAAGGTTAGGGCTTGAAGTTTTTCAGGAGATTGCGAGAGAAAAGGACGGGATATGTATTTCTGAAACTTATCAAGACGCCCATACCCCTCTTGATTTTGAATGTAAACACGGTCATATTTTTAAAATGAGACCCGATCATGTAAAAAAGGATCATTGGTGTCTGGAATGTTTTATAAATGAGAGAAAGTTAGGGCTTGAAGTATTTCAAGAAATGGCTAGAGAAAAGGACGGAAAATGTATTTCTGAAGAATATGAAAACAACAAAGCCCCTCTTAATTTTGAATGTAAAAACGGTCATATTTTTAAGATGAGCCCCGATGTTGTAAAAGAATTTAGTTGGTGTCCAGAATGCTTTATAAATGAAAGAAAGTTAGGGCTTGAAGTATTTAAAGAAATCGCTTGAGAAAATGACGGAAAATGTATTTCTGAAGAATATGAAAACAGTAAAAC
>JAHLWH010000248.1 GCA_019058015.1 Promethearchaeota archaeon
CTATTATTATGGAACAAATATTTGGGTCCATTTAAAGAATTTATTTTACTTTAAGAAGAAATTTTTATTTAATAAAAATTTATAATAATCCGTTGTAATTTAAAAAGGGAATAAATATGCCTAAAATAATTGCTAATAATATCGAGATTGAGTATGACACGTTTGGAGATCCCTTATCTAATCCATTACTTCTAATTATGGGGCTTGGCGCTCAAATGATTTCTTGGGAAGAGGAATTCTGTGAACTACTTGTAAATCATGGTTTTTATGTGATTCGATTCGATAATCGAGATGTTGGTTTATCGACTAAATTTGAAGAAGCAGGTGTGCCAGATATAATGAAATTAGTCATAGGGGCTCAACGGGGTGAAAAAATTGAATCTCCTTATACTTTGGAAGATATGGCTGATGATGCAATTGGTCTTCTAGATGCTCTTAAGATTGATAAAGCCCATATTTGTGGTGCTTCGATGGGTGCAATGATCGTTCAGGCTATAGCGGTTCGATATCCCTCCCGAGTTTTAAGTCTTACTTCTATTATGGGAACTACCGGAAATCCTGATCTTCCACAGCCAAAACCAGAGGCAATGAAAGTACTTCTTACACCTGCACCAACTGAACGTGAGGCTTATATTGAGGAATCTGTAGAACGTTTGAGGTTCTTTATGGTACTGGCTTTCCTTTCGATGAAGAAAGAAGGAGAAAAATGGCAGCAAGAGCGTATGATCGTAGTTTCTATCCGGAGGGTTTCGCTCGCCAATTAGCTGCGATTCTTGCAAGTGGTAATCGGAAGTCAACACTGGCATCAATAAAAGTACCAACACTTGTAATTCACGGAGGAGATGATCCACTTGTGCCCGTTGAAGGTGGTAAAGATACCGCAGAAGCAATACCTGGTGCAGAATTGCTAATTAGTAATGGCATGGGACATAGTTTGCCACCTGAAACTTGGCCACAAATTGTGAATGCGATTACAAAGAACACGGCTAAAATGTAAAAGTGGAAAAAAGAAGATAAAAAATTTCAATATATTCTAAAAGTTATTTTCTTGCTAATTTAATTCCTTTTTTTTTCAAACTCTTCATTACAATAGGATATGTTATCAGAGTTTCATATTCTAAGTCAGAAATTCCTAGACTTTCAATTTGTTTCTCAGAAAATAAATCAACAAGAATAGCGGCTCTGCTTTTAATTCTATATTTCTTAAGTAATTCCAACGCATTTAGCCTGTTTTTGAAAATTTCACCATCTGCACCGGTAATTGTTCAAAAATTTTCTCATCAACTCCTTTTAAAGAAACTCTAACATAAGTATTCTTAAAATTGCTTAATTCCTCAATATAATCTTCATTTAATAATACTCCATTGGTTTCAAGAATGAATAATTTATTTTCAGGAATTGAATTTATAAGTTCAAGCAAATGTTTCTTACAAATTGTTGGTTCTCCGCCGCTCACTCTCACCAACGAGGAATTCATTTTAATTAATTTTTCACTAACTTCTCTCGGTGTATAAAACTTTTTTATTGGATACAAAATTCAGTGATTTGGAGGATTTCAAATAGAAATTGCGTTGAAATTAGGAGAAAAAGAGAAAATTTAGGTGAACTGATAAAATTAGGGTCAATTTCCAATGAGAAACGCTAAAGCAAAGAGGAAATATCTAAAAAGAAGGATGGCTAGATTTCAAGGAATTATGTTCTACTGCTATCAAGTATTTGGCTCAGTTTGAAGCGTGAATTAACTACTAACTCAAGTTTCGACCAATTTCAAAAGCTCGAAGCATTACATCTTCCTTTTTATCAACAGTGTCTTCTTCAGTTAATCCTACTTTGGGAACAATCAGTCTTTCAATTACTGGAATTTCTAAAACATCCATCACTACATTAATAGGTTCAATGGTTTCTTGGAGCAAATCGGTACAACCTTGCACGATAATAATGGCTTTCTTGTCGCTAGGTACGCGGGATCGCATGGTTACATTTTTCAGTTCGTCCACTTGATAAATCAACTGACTAGTACAAAACCGATCCAACCAGTTTTTCATATAACCAGTGACTGACCGGTTGAAAGAGGGTGTTGCAACGATAAGTATATCAGCTTCGAAAAGCTGTTTGAGATGCTCATGGAAGCCATCATTAATTGGGCAAACGCCAGTTTCATAACATTCTCCACACCAATTACAATAATTTAGGTGGAGATCAACCAGATGAACTATTTCACACTGATGATTGTTTTCACAGGCTCCCCGGAATATCGCGCTGATTAGCGTGAATGTATTCCCATCTTTGTGAGGGCTGCCATTGATAGCCAATATTTTCATTTGAACCTTTCTCTGAGTATATAATTTTTTGCACCTAACTATTTATTATATTTTACAGAAATATATAAAATTTTACTGACAGAAAGACTAACCTTCTAATTGTTTATAAAAATTTGGTAATTTCTATAAAATTCCAAAATTTATTCCAATCATCAATCTTTCCGTTTTTAGAAAGACCAGCCTTAAGGTTATCGGGCTGTGCGCTCGATGCCGAGTTCAAGACATACTTCATTTGTAATGCTTTTCTCATTACTTCGGAAGTCTTGAAGGAAGTTATCCCGCAATGTTTGAAGAAGTCTTAGAATCGCAACCATTTGCGGTAGGGACTGCCCTTTTTCTATTGGGGTTCTATAATATCC
>JAHLWH010000249.1 GCA_019058015.1 Promethearchaeota archaeon
ATTTAGTAGCAACAAAATTAGCTTCATAAAGAAGATTGAAACTTACATCCTGATACCCAGAATTTGCATACATCATTTAGTAGCAACAAAATTAGCTTCATAAAGAAGATTGAAACTTACTGGACATGGAATAGTGTGATCTTGAGAAATCAAAGTAGCAACAAAATTATCTTCATAAAGAAGATTGAAACTCTGTAAAGATTGTCACTTTGTATTTTTCACTATCATCTGTAGCAACAAAATTAGCTTCATAAAGAAGATTGAAAGTACATCAGTAAAATGATTAGAGTTTTCAAATAAATCCTGTAGTAACAAAATTGGTTTCAGAAAAAAGATTAAGACTTACATTTTTATGGATTAAAAATTATAAATTTTAGATATAGCAATAAAAATAATTTCATTAAGAGAATTGAAATTAATCTTTTTACATATATATTTTAGTTTAATTGTAGGTAGCAATAAAAATATTTATAGTAGGAAAATTGAAATTTTTTCTCTAATCTGTGTATTCATGAAATTACACTGATTATGTTTCTTAGAAGGTAGATTTTTTTTAATTGCATAAGTTTAAGAATAATCTTTTAAAAAAAGTAAATTGAATATCAGAAATTAAGAAAAAGGAAAGAATTTTTAATTAACCCATTGGCTTAAAATTGAATTTTCCTCTAAATTGTCCATTAATTCAATCCAATGGTATTGAAAACATATCTTTTAAAGTGTTTAATACATTAATAAAGGAATTTAGTATCAATTCTACATGTTTTATAATCTTTTGGTCTGAACTTTGTCCTCTCTCAATATCTTGTAAAAGATTTTCATAACTCTTTTGAATTTCATCAATATTACTTTGATATAGCAGATATTGAGGGCTTAAAGGCAAAATATTATTTTTAATATTGTCAAAGAAAATTTGAAATATTTCGTTATCATTTTTTAAAATATTCTTATTCCCGATTTCAAGAAATTTATGTTTAATTTCTTTAATACTATGAAATGGAATATTTGGATGTCCCTTATTTCGAATAAAAACTAACCCATAAGTTTGTTTTTCACCACGAGGAAATTCTGGATCTTCAATTTTAAATTTATAAGCTTGGGCATAAAATTCTTTAAAAGGTAAAAAGATGTCTGGTTTTTTAATATCAAAAACGGGAGTAAGTATTTCCCTCATAATATTTTCTTTATCGAGCGGAACAGAAGTAAATAAATCTATTGCTCCATACTCATCATCATATTTTGCAATTATTAAAATATACTTATCCCCCTCAAAATATTCTGGAGGTATTTTTACTTTACCTTCATTTAATTGAGCACATACTTGTTCCATGAGCATGTAAGGAAATTGAATGATTGAATCTAAAATACTTTTTAAACTATCAGACAAAATACCCCGTAAAAAATCGGATTTGGATTGGGAAGCTATTTGAATCTGGTTTAAATGTATTTCTTTATATCCTTTTATAAGTTCTTCAACTTTTTTTTTAACGCTAATATCTTCTAACCATAAACTTACTCCAATTTTTTCTCCTATTTCATTGTAATTACACACTTTATAGCCGGATAGCCATTTTATTGTGCCATTTTTACAATCAATTCTAATCTCTATTTTTTTTCCTTCAGATGTTTTGAAAATTATTTCGCAATCTTCTTCCCAAATTATGATCTTTATTGGTTTATTTAATAGATATTCTGAGTTATATCCACTAATTTTTAAAAATTTTGTGTTAAAATAAGAAATTTCTTTTGTATTTGCATTAATTTCAAGTATTGCAAACGGAGAATTGTCTAATATATCCTTATATTTTTTATAGGTTGATTTGATTGATTCACTAGCTTCCATATTTGGCATAAAAAAATTTCATACCTATTTAATTCGAATTATTATTATACTTTTATATTTTCGCGTCAAAAAATGAAATAAAATTAACTTTTTGTAGGAATAATAATTTTATAAATAACTATCACTTTTATTTATATTAATTTAACGAAAAAATAAATATAAGTAGCATATAATATTCTTAGAAATTTTGAAAATTCCAAAATGATTGATAATTTTGTAGTAATATTTTTAGATACCAAATATTGAATTTTCTTAATCTCAAAATCTCATGAAACCTTGCAAAAATTTAAATATTATAAAAATAAATTTAAAATTGAAAAATAAAAAAAGGAAAAAAAAATGAGCCCAAAAATAGTTTTTTTTGGACCTCCAAATGCAGGTAAAACTACCCTTCGGAAGATTTTTTTCGAACAGGAAGAACCCGAACAATTAATAATAAATCCTTTGGAACCTACGCAAGGAATAGATAGATTAATTCTTAATTATGAAGAAAAGATTGGTGTCTTCGATTTAGCAGGACAGCAATATCGACGGTGGCTTGAAACTGAAGATAAGGAAGTTTTCAAAAAAACTGATGTTATCGTATGTGTAGTAAGTGTTGATCCTTTTATAGATAAGAATATATTATCAAGAAAAGGCCTCTCTGATGCTATTTTCAATAATTTAAGAGAATTAATAAAAATTAAGAAACATTTTAATCTTAACTCGATTATTTTTCTTTTAATTCATAAAATAGATTTATTAGATGACTTTACAAAAGATTTTGAAGAGTTAAGGATAAACTTAAGTGTTATTTTTGCTGAAAAGGAGATAAGTAATTTATTTAAAAAAAACCAATTAATGGTAAGATTTACAAGTATTGTTCAAGATCATCTACCTAAAACATATTCAGTCTTTTCAGATATATTAAGAACAAGCTTAAGGATGGAAACTACTACACAAATAGATTATAATTTATTAGAAAAATTTATTGACACTCTACATAATACAACAGATTATTTAGAAATGGAAGAAGATAAGATTATTGGATTAAATAAGGAAGGTAAAAAAATTATAAAAAATATTCTTGATGAATACAAGGTTGAAATAAGCACTGTCGAGAGAGATTTAATTAAATCACCAATAGAGGAACCACTGAGGGATCATCCTTTTTTAGGATTTTCTATTTATGAGAATGAACAAGGTTTGTTTATTTATAGTGCAGAAGTATTTGAAGGTTTGTTTCAGAATTATTTGAATATGATAAATATGGATCTTTTAACTTCACATTTAAATATTTTAGATAAAATACGTGAAGTAATTTCAAACGAAACAAATACGAAAGATTTATCAATTTTAAAGTTTAAACGTACAAACTATAATATGGAGATATTAGGTTTTGAGAGATTTACTGTTGCCCTTTTTACTCTTCCTAATACATATATTAAAATTATTAAAAATACAATTAAAGATTTTTTTACACATCTATTTAATATGAACGAGTTTAAGATTTTTTTAGATACAAATGAAGTAAAACAATTTGGAAATTTAAGCCAAACCAGCATAGAATGGTTAAAAAGTCTTAATGAATTATATAAAAAATTAGATAATTGCCCATATCTTTATAATAAAATTATTAAAAAATTTGCTTATTTTAAACGTAAATATTCTGCAACTCTTGAAGATTTTAGTCAATTAAAAATAGATTTAAATAAAGCAATATTAGAAGAAGATCCTGATAAAATCGATTCTATCTCTAAAAAATTGGAAAGGAATACTATAATTTAATATTTTAATTGAGGAAAAAAATAGCCTAAAGCTTAAAATATACCTAAGTTTTTTGGTTCTATAAAGAATTTTAAAAGAGGTTTTTTAATGAAAAAAAAAGTGTTGATTTCCACTTTAGGGGAAACCCCTTGTGTAGTCACAGAAGCCATAGATATATTAAAAAATGAAGGAAAAATGGTTGATGAAATATTTTTGATAACGACATCAGATCCTAATACTCTTGAATCCGCTGATTTATTGAAAACACATATTCCGAAATATTATAAGAATAAAATTATAATTAATTCACTTCAAATTGAATCATATAAAGATATCATTAATCCTAAGTCTGCACGTAAATTTATGAAACTCTGCTATCAAGCTCTTGGAAAATTTAAAAACGAAGACGCCGAAATATACGTATGTATATCGGGTGGAAGAAAAACAATGTCGGCTTTAATAACGTTAGCAGTTCAAATATACGGCGCAAATGAACTTTTTCATCTCACTATCAAGGATGTAGATGAAAATTTAGAAAAAGAATGCAATATAAAAAACATTATGCCAATAAAGAAAAATATTGAAATTTTAGATCGTATCCTCCATCCGCCAACAGAAAAAATAAATATTATTCGTCTGCCCTACGTTGGATTATTTTTATGGATTTATGACTTAATTAAAGCATTAAAAAATGAGCCAGTTACTGATAAAAAAATCATAGAATCGTTGGATATTTATTATTCAAAGGGTGAAACTGGTGAAAAAAATAAAGAATTACTTGCAGGGCTCTTGCAAATTGTTTTAGACATTATTGAAAAAGATTTTCTAATGATTGATTAAAATAGAATAGATAAAGAGATTAGTTTAAAAACTTTAAACATTAATTTCTCTTATATTCCAAATATGTTGATAAAATATTCACAAACGTAAATAATTATAATTTAAAATACATTGAAAGTCAAAAAATGTCTCAGAATTCTTAATTAATACAATTATTTTTATTAAAAATTTAGGCAATATTGCAATAATTTTTAAAAATGTTGATGATTTAATTCAAAAATAATAAAATTTGATCTTTTTATTTACGATTGGGAAATTTGAAAATTCTATAATTTTAAATATAACCAAAATCAAATGATTATTTGATATTTTTAAAAATCAAATTTTTGCTAAAAAAATTTCCAAAAACATTTCATAATCGATTTCGTAAATTTAAGAAGCCTTTAAATGTACAAAATTAAACCTTAGGAACAAGGAATGAATTCATTAAGGGATATTTTAAGCGTTTTTAAAAAGAGTGATCTTTTTCAAAGAATTAAAAGAGATGATTATTTACTTGCTGATACTATAATACCTTATGTTTCTCTATATGATCATTCTATTTTAACATCAGGAATAGCAGTAGCTCTTTTAAAAGAACTTTTGTTAAGAGGAAAAAAAGCTAATAATATATGTGGAAAAAATATTTCAGAAGATGATCTAATAGTTGCTATCCAATTTGCTTCTTATTTACACGATATTGGGAAAAAAAATGGATATAAAAATCATATTTCGAATAGTTTAAAGATTTCAAAAGAAACATTAGAAAAATATAATGTAGAAGAACGATATAAAGAGTTAATTTTGAGCGGCATTGAACGGCATCATATAAATAATAATCCTCAAACTTTATTTCAAAAAATTATTTGTCTCGCAAATTCTTTAGCATCAGGTACTGATAGACCAGAATTGGCTAAAGCTCAGACCATGCAAGAAATATTACATATTACTGAGGAGTATCGTTTATTATTTGATGAAATTTTTGAAGGAGAAAATGGTCTTTCAATTATTCTTGGAGATGTTGATCAAGTTCATGCTTATGTTTTTGAAACTTCAAGATTGCCGGAAATTAGAGGTGCAAGTGAAATTTTAAATGAATTAAATCTTGATTTTCTTAAAAAAATTTTTAGAAATGAATTATCTGGGGATTGTCTTATTTATAATGCAGGAGGTAGCTTTACGGCAATTGTACCAAAAAAGATATCAGAAAGATTAATAGGAGATATTGAAGACTATTATCTCAAACAAACTGGAACTGCGACAATATCTTGTGTAACGTTCGAACCTGATTATCTACAATTTTGTTTAGGTAATTCTCCCTATGCAATTGATGATATTTCAAAATTAAAAGGTGAGGGGATTGGAGAATGGTTAATAGAAAGTCAATTCGGAAAAGATCGTGCCAATTGGTTTAAAATTGAAGATATTGGAGGGCAAAATTATAGGATTTGTAAAAAGAAAGGATTTGGTGAATTATTATCTAATTTATCGTTCGAACTTCGGAAAAAGAAAGATATGAAAAATTTTGTTCCTTTTTATGAGAGTTTCCCAATTGGAAGGAGATGTGATTCATGCGGCAAAAGAATGGCTTCTAATTTTGATGAAACTAGAGATGAATATATTTGTAATATTTGTCATAGAAAGAGAGAATTAGGAAAAGGAGAAAGAATTAGATTTTTATCTAAATTTGAAGAATGGGTTCAAAAGATAAAGAGAGAAAGTTTAAATAACATTTCTTTAAAAATGCCTAAAGATTTAGATGCATTAACAAAAAATTTTGGGGGATATTTTTCTTTTATATATGCAGATGGAAATGAAATTGGGTCGATTATTGAAGAAATAAGGACTCCAGCGCAATATAGACATTTTGCAAAAGGTTTATATAAGGCTATTAAAAATTCTTTTTTTGAAGCGATTTTAGATACTTTCAGTGTTAAAGAAATTAATAAAATGGAGAAATTACCCTTTGAAATTATCAATATTGGTGGTGATGACATTTCATTTATTATTGCAGCACCATTTTCATTTAAATTTTCACTAAATCTCTTAAAAAGATTTGAAGAAAATACAAAAGAAATAGCTGCAGAATTTAAAAAAGAAGGTTTAAAAAATTTTACTATGTCGGTTGGAATGATAATTTGCAAGGCAAAATATCCTGTTTATTATGCTGAAAAGATAGCGGAATCTCTATTAAAAGAGGCAAAAAAGAAAGCGAAAAAAAATGTTGGATATTTGAAAAGTGCCATAAATTATATTTATTTAACTCAAGAAATCGCAGCAGAGTCGAGTAAAGAATTATTTGACTCATATTATGTCATTAATGATATATCTTTAATAATGAGACCTTATATATTATATGATTTTGAATTTTTAATGATTATATCAAAAGATTCAAAAGGCTTAATCTCTACTTCACAGCTAAATTTATTTATGGAAGCTTTATCAAAAGGCAGAAAGGTATCATCTAACTTTATTTTTTATCAGATATCGAGGATGAAAAAAGAAGATAGTGATAAATTGTTCAAGATAATAGAAAAATGTTCTAAAAAATTTAATTTTAATAAAATTGATGTCTGGAAATTTGATATTGAACAAGCAAAGTATCTCACTTATTTATATGATTTATTGGAGATTATAAAAATCGAAGGTGATTATTTCTGACTAAACTGGAAGTTAAGATCTTATTTTCATTGGAGTCGCCATTTCATATTTCTGCGGACAGACTTGCGTTTGGGATTGATAATGCAATTTGTTTAGATGTTATTTCCAGATTTAAAGAAAAACCCATAATACCTGCTACTTCATTTAAAGGAATACTAAGACATAATATCGAAACTGTGCTTAATTCCAAAGAAAAATTTGGGTGCATTTCACCAAAACCAGAAGAAATGTGTAATGAATGTATTATTTGTAAAAATTTTGGTTCTCCTAAAAATAAAGCTTTATTAATGTTTGAAGATATTTCAATTGAAAATGGCGAAATCAATAAAAGAATTGGAATTGCTATTGAAAGGAGAAGAAAAATAACAAAAGAAAAACAATTATTTACTTATCAAACTGGTTTTGGAAAGGAATCAATTGCAAAAATAAAGGGAATTTTTGAAAATGAAAATGATGCATTGACTGCGTGTGCCCTCCTTTATATTGGAATTAAAGTAGGATTCTCTTTGGGACACGGAAAATCAAGGGGGTTAGGTTGGATTAAATTAAAAACTTTTGAGGCTAAAATTGATAATATCAATAAAAATTTAGAACAAATAAAAGAAAAAATTAAGGAGATCTTTAAATGAGTCAATATTTATCAATTATTCCGCAAACTCCACTTCATATTGGAGGTATAAAACCTAATTTCAGGTTTCTTTTAACTCAGGATATAATTCCAGGCAGTCTTATTAGGGGTTGTTTATCAGAATATTTAATCAGACAAGGAAATAAGTCTAAAATAAAAGAATATATAAAAGAAACAAAATTTGGTTTTTTTTATCCTTCAAATAGTCCGTATAATTTCCCATTTCCGTTTCCTTTAACATCATTAAGTTGTAAAATAATGAGTGGGTTTAAACCCAAAAACCATGGTGTTTTTGACATAATTATTCCAATGATTGCATATACAGAATTAAAGAAATTCGGCGCTAAATTTCCAATCCCGTTTATATTTAAATGCAAAGAGTGTGGAAGCAAAATGGATAAATATATAACGGGTTATTATATTTTTGAAAACAAATATAAAAAAATTGAAGTTAGTAAAATATCTCAGACAAAATGTGCCCTAAGCCGAGGAAGAAAAACAACTCAGCAAGGAATGTTATATAGTATTACTGGAATTAATCCAATAGTAAAAATAGATGGAGATAGAGGCGGAATCGTTTTTATTGGGAAAATTTCCGGAGCTAATGATAAAATAGATTTTATTATGGAATCACTAAATGAGATTGGTATTGGAGGATTTACCACAAGAGGCTTTGGAAATATTTTGGCTGAAAAAATAGAAATTAATATAGAAAATTTAAAAAATAGAATTGATTCATTCAATAGAAAATTAAATGAGATTTGGAAGCTAATGTATTCTATTGTTTTAAATAAGAATAATAAAAATATCCCTGAAGAACCGAATAGTTGTTATTTTACGGTTGATTTACTTTCTCCAGCAATATTGAATGAAAATAATATTCCAACTTTAAAATTGCAAATAAATTTAGATGATATAATCTTAAAGCCAATTTTTTTTTCCACTAATCATATCTTTATTGGAGGCTGGTCAACTGCCTGGGGTTTGCCTAAAAGAACAACATACGCTGCAAAAATTGGTAGCGTTTATGTATTTAAAACAAATAAAGAAGAAGAAAATATAAATAAAGTTCTTGAAAGTCTTGAGGAGAAAGGGATTGGCGCAAAAAGGGATGAAGGTTATGGAGAAATTTTAATATGTCATCCATTTCATAAGGAGGTGATACCAGTATGAATATATTTTTAAAAAAGAAAATTGAAGAACAACTAGATAATATTATTGAAAATGCTGAAAATCTTGTAATAAATACGAACATTGCTAATAAAGAAAAAATAAGTCAAAACCAGATACGTAATATTATAGAAATAGCTAACGCTACTAATTCATTAAAAGCATTGAAAAATTTTATTCACTATCAAATTGGAAGAAATCAATTGGATGGTGAATTTGGCAACCAATTAATAAATCAATTGGAGAATTTTTTGGAAAATATAACAAAAGAAATTACCAGAAATTCACCAAAATCTGAAAATTCTGTAAGATTTTCTTTGATTAAGCAATATCTTGGATATTTGAATCGCCATTATGTTTATTTAACTAAAAAAAAATAAAAGAAGGAAAAAATAAAAAACTAAAAAAGGAGAGAAATACATTTGAACGATTTTAGTTCATTTAAAAATCGATATATTTTAAAAGCAAATATAAAATTTGAATCCCCCTTGCATATAGGGATAGGAATATCCTTAGAACCAGCTGAAACAGATTCTCCAATTATAAAAAGGGATGAAATACCCTATATTCCAGGATCTTCAATCAAAGGGATTCTTAGGACATTTTTTGAAAAATTTTTAAGAAGAATGGATTCTCAGAAATTAAGATTGAATGGACAGAGAATTTGGGCATGTGATATTTTAACAGAAGAAGATAGGTGTATTTCACCTAGAAAAGGCTTAAATCCTAACAGAATATCAATAGAAGAATTAGAGAATGAGAGTAAAGAAAATGGCAAAATTAACGAGGAAAAATTAACTCAAAAAATACTTGAAAATTTATGTACAGCTTGTAGACTTTTTGGATCCCATGAGATGGCATCAAAAATTTATATTAAAGACGCATATTTAGTTCAAGAGGAGGCATTTAAAACCGAAATTAGGGATGGAGTAGCGATCGATAGAGATACGGGAACTACTAAAGTTGGCGCCAAATTTGATTATGAAGTCATTCCTCCCGGTTCAAAATTTCAGTTTGAAGCTATTTTAGAAAACGTAGACGATTGGGAGGTTGGGCTTTTTGGAATGATTCTTAAATTTTGGGAAAAAAGTGGAATAAATATAGGGGGTAAAAGTTCAACTGGATTAGGATGGAGTAAAATAGAAGATTTAAAAATAGAACTTATTAAAGATGAGAATTTATTGGATTTCATTATTAATGATAAGATAGAAACTGCTAATTTGGAAAATTTCTTAACTCAATTGCATAATACTCTAAAAAAAGAGGGAGATATTTAGTGTTTAGAGAAATATATAATAAAATAGAAATCGAATTAGATATAATTCCAAAATCACCACTTTTAATAAAATCAGGAGGTATTTCACCGAACCCTTCATTACCAGATATGCAATTCGTAAGGACAAAAATCGGGGGGATTGAACAGATGTATGTACCAGGTTCATCTTCAAAAGGTATTTTTAGAAGTTATATCGAAAAAATTTTACGAACAAAACTTAATGAAAAGGGAGCTTGTGATATTTTTAATAATAAATGTCTTCGAAATTTGGAAGATGAAATTAAAAAAGGAAATGTGTTAAGTTATGAAATTTATAAAAATTCTTGCTTAGCATGCCGAATCTTCGGAAATACATATCTAAAAAGCAGGATATTAATTTCAGATGCCTATCCAAGAGGGGATATAAAAACCGAAGTTAGATATGGAGTTGCTATATCTCGTTTGACTCATGCTGTGGCAAGCGGACCTTTCAACATAGAATCAGCAGTTTCAGGAGAATTCAATTTAAAAATAAATTTAGAGAATTTTGAATTATGGCAATTAGGAACAATAGCATTAGCTATTAAAGGATTAAATAGTGAAATGATTAAAATAGGATACGGTAAAAATAGGGGTTTTGGAGCAGTTTTAGCGGACATTAAAAAAATAAAATTTATTTTTACATCAGCAATAACTAAAAATCAGATATGGGGAGTTGGAAAATTTGTTAATGCTGATGTCAGAGAAAATTATGATCTAATAGATAATGATCAAATTGAAATTACAGAAACTCCTATAAATGAAGCTGATGAAATAATATATAAAATAGTCGAATACTCGCATCAATCTTGGGAAGAGATTTCCAATAAGGTAATTGAGAAATTTAAACAAAAAATGGAGGAAGTATAAAACGGCCCAAAAATCTCAAATGGATAGTGGATATGTTTATTCCGGGATTTTAGATTTAGATTCCCTCAAAGATTTATTTAAAGAAATTAATACTGAAAATCCTCTTTTTTATATCAAAGAGGCAATAGATGATTACCAAATATCCGAAAAATTACCAGATGTTAAAATACCTAGAAATGGGAGTGTTTTTTCAGATAAAGGCGAAATCAGATGGGAAGAAAAAGAAGGAATGTATCATGTCCTTGTTTTAACTGAAACAGAAATTAAAAAAGTACCAGATAGTCTCTTAAAAATTGAAGGAAATTGGAATATAAATAAAAACATGCGGATATTTTTAGTTCCTCCCAATATGGGGCATATTTCACCAAATTTTAAACAATATCCTCATGATGCAAATTATTTAATTGTATGTTATTATTTAAATAACGAAAAAAATTTTTTTATTAGCCCAAGAAGGTTTGAAAAATGAGCCGTAGAAGCCCACCTGAGCCTAAACCGTTCTTTTTTATCGGTTTAAAAGAATCCCTCATAAAAGATGAATTTATACAACACGATAAATTTATTAAGGAAAATCTTACAGGACAATTAAAATTACAATTGGAAGTTATTTCAGAATACCTCTTTATTGGTTCTGGAAACTATAATTTTATACAAAATCCACAATTAGTTTATTACTCTTTTTTTAGATCAAATGATAAGATTGTAATCCCTGGTTCAAGTATAAAAGGTGCCGTGAGAAGCGTTGCAGAAGCAATATCTAATTCTTGTTTAAGTATAATCAAAAAAAAAGAAAGATATCCTCCAACGCATCAATCTTGTAAATTTAATCTCAAAACAAAAGATAAGAATAAAAGAATTACTAAATTATGTCCAGTTTGCAGACTTTTTGGAACAACAGACTATGGGGGTAGAGTTAATTTCTCAGATGCAAAAATATTGGAAACAGAAAAAAAAATGATAGAAATAGTAAAAATTGGTAATCTATTTCGTCCCCGCATAAATAAACAGATGAGAAAATTCTATGAAAATAAGAAATTTTATCCATTAAAGAATCAAATGCCCGAAAAAAATTATAGATTTGTTGAAGCTGTTAAAAAAGGAGCAAAATTTGAAACCATTTTGACTTTTCAAAACATTACTGAATCTGAACTTTCACTTTTATTGCATGCAACGGGAATAAAACAAAATTTTAAAATAAAAATTGGTGGTGCTAAGCCTAGATGCTTTGGGATGGTAGAATTTATTCCTTTCGAATTCAAAATTCTCAACGATGATTTAATTTCCTTTAGAGATGGATCTATAGAAGATATTATCAAAAATAAAGATTTAATAATAGAAATAAAAGAATTAGAAATAGGTTTTTCTGAAAAAGAAGAAAAATGTCCAAAGGGGAATTATTAATGAACATAGACAAAAAAATTGAAAGTGCTGAATTTTTATGTAAAAGATTATATAATTGCTCAAGAAACGAGTGGAAAAATTGGATAAATTATTTTAAAGAAAATGGGTGGGTTAAATCGCTCATATTTGCTGAATGCCTTAAAGAAAGTAATATGTTAAGTTTTAATCAAAAACAAAGTTATAATCAAATATTTAATGTAATGAGAAATTATCAAAATCAATTGCCAAAACCCATCGATTTAGCAGAGATTTTAGAAATATTTGGATATGTTAGTTGGAAATTAGTTATTTCAAAATATGAAAAAAAAGAGAAATCGAATAAATATAAAAAATCCAAAAAATATAAGAAAAAAAATTATTACACGAGAAAATAATTAAAATAGTATCATTATTACCTCTAGAATTATATTCATATTTTGGGAACTTAACAATTTAAAGAAAATATAAAATTGGAATCGATTTAACTTTTGAATTTCAAATTAAAGAGCCGTGTTGTATAATAATAAAAAAATATTTAATAAGACTTTATAAAATTAGGATTAAAATCTTACTATTTGACTAAAAATTGATAATTAAACATTAAAAGAGGTTTTTTAATGCCAAAAAGAGCGTTGATTTCCACTTTGGGGGAAACCCCAAGTGTTGTTACGGAAGCCATAGATGTATTAATAAAAGATGGAAAAAAGCCTAATGAAGTCTTTTTAATAACTACAACAGATTCGAATTCGACGGAATCTCTTAATCTTTTAATTGAACATATAGAAAGTTATTATGATAATAGCATTACACCAATTCCCCGTCAGCTTGGTAGGTCATATGAAGATATTACTGATATTGGATCCGTTTTGGAATTTATGAATATATGTTGCAATAAACTTAAAGAATATCGAGATAAAAATTATAAAGTATATGTATGTATTGCAGGAGGAAGAAAAACCATGTCGGCATTGATGACATTGGCAGTCCAATTTATTGGAGCTGCAGAAATATTTCATATAATCATAACAGATAAGGATTTGGAAAAAAAAAGTAATATAAACTATATTAGAGCAATAAAGAGCAATATCAAGGAATTAGAAATGATCCTTCACCCTAAAAGAGATAAAATAATAATAATTCAAATGCCCTTTATTGGATTATTTCCATGGCTTTCTGATATTATTAAAAAACTTAATAATGAGTTGATTAATAATAAGGCAGTTAATGATTTAGTGGAAATGAGTAATCTCTTTGAAAATAGCCGTATTACCGAAACTGGAAAATTGTTTAAAAAGATTATAGGAGGACTCGAATTCCCTCCAGAACCATGTAAAAATAAAGAATTTCTTAAAGCTAGTCAAATTGATCATCATTATAATAATGATATTGCTAATATGGCAAATAATTTAATAAATCGTTTTAGTTTTATTTGTGGAGCGCAACCTATTGAGTGGGGGGGTTCTAAAGGAGTAAAAATTTCAGATAATGATATTACATTTCATTGGAAAAATCGGAGCGATGTGGTATTAGGACTTAAATTAATTACTACCGCTAAAACCAATGGAGAGAGAAATATGATTAAAAAAGAACTTGAAAATTTTCTAAATAAAAAGAAATAAATCTTGAAATCATTGAATAATTAATTACACCTTTAAATCCTTAATTATTGAGATCTTCTTAAACTGTTAATAAGAAAATTATTGATTATTTTTGAAAATGAAAAATTTCCTTCAAAATCGTTATTAATTCTTTATTAAAGATTTAATTTCGTTTTTCTTTTCTTTACTTAAAGAAATAAGAATATACGTTTATTAAGGAAAAGAGATAGTGCAAATATTTGAAAGAAAATAATCTTTAGGTATTATTTGTAAAAAAATTAATTATAAAGTATTAATTAATTTTTAATTAATTTTCAAAACTTAAAATTTAGTCAATTTATTCATTATTTATATTTCCTTTTTAAATGGTTCGAGCCTCACCCCAAAAATTGTTAAAAAATTCAAAACCGTTTAATTTTGAACACTCAAGGAAATTTAATGGGGCAAAAAATATTAAAATATATGAATTATTATATCAATAAATCTCATAAATTTTTCCCCAAATTTGATATAAAAATAAAATTATTAAGAAATAAAATGAAAAATAGCAAGATTTCTTAGATCAACTTTTCGAGCCTCCTTTTAAATAAATTTAAAATTTTTTAAGGCTCGAAAGACTGAAAT
>JAHLWH010000250.1 GCA_019058015.1 Promethearchaeota archaeon
TCTCAAAGGCACCTGGTACTTGTCGCAAACGATCATGATTTTCCGAGGAAATACTGTCAAGACTTATACTGACAGACCGTACCCCCGAATTAAATAACTTCTGACAAACCTCCTTTGATAATAACGTGGCATTTGTAGAAATGGAAGGAACAATACCCTGATTATATGCATATTTCATAACTTCAAATACATCCTCCCGAGTAAGAGGCTCACCACCGCAAAAATTCACCATAATAACATCATCTTCGGCTAAATTATCAATTACAAGTTTTGCCTCCTCCGTTGTAAGCTCATTCTCGGATTTTTGATTAAACCTCGAATCAACAAAACAATGCGGACACTTTAAGTTGCATTTACTTGTATAATTCCAAACAACACTTAATGGTGCCCCAGTTACATATGGCACTCTCATCCCAAATAGCGCCAATCCTTTAAAAAAATTTTTCAATACCTTACAAATTATTCTGTCTGCACAGAGCTTACGTAAAGTCTGAGAATCAATTTTAAAAAAACTAAACCATCGAAATAATAACTGACTTAAAATTTCTGCCTGAATACGACACCCAAGACATAGATCTTCTCGCTTTCCAAGTAATTGGTCGATAATCAAGTCAAATCGATTACCTCTACATTTGTTACAATATTTAGTTAAATTTTTCCCTAAACCTTGTAATAATTGTTTAATGAAAGGAAAAGAGAAAATTTTAAACATTAATTACTTACTCCATAAGATTTGATTTTCATGCCACTGATTAACTTATCAAATATTGAATCTCTATTTTCTATAAATAATTTACAAAACCTTATAAATATCTCATTAAAATATATTTGTTTAATCATGGGAAATCAAACAATTAACATTATTAGAATTTGAATTTACATACTAAAAGACCGAAATGAAATAAATCATTTCTTTTAATTTAAGTTGTTATTTCATTCATTTTTAACTATTAATAAATACGCCAGAGGTAAATATCAAGATCAATGGATTGATCTTCCTTAAAAACAATACCTTCTTTTTCCAACAGATTTTTTTGAGTCTCATAACCACGATAAAGTGACAACGAAATACGACCCTTACTGTTAATAACTCTATGCCATGGTAAATTATTTTTTCTTGAGCAAGAATGTAATATCCAAGCAACCTGACGTGAAGCACGCATATTACCCGCATAATCGGCAATTTGACCATATGTAGCAACCTTTCCAAATGGTATCTGCTTAATTAGCTGTTTTACTCGCTCAGAAAATGAATAACTTAAGTACTTATCATCTTCATTAAATATTTTCATTTCTAAATTACTTAGGAATATTTTGCTCTATTTATTTTTAATCTAATTGAAATATTTTTTGAATCTTCAAAGATTATAGATATTTAAATAAAATAAGTGAATAAATTAATTCAAAGATATTGTTGTAAAATTAAAATGACTAAGAATAAAATTAATCCACGAGCCTATTTTTATCCAATGCCAGTTGTCATAATAGGAGCTAATGTAAAGGGAAAAGCAAACTTTATGACTATTGCCTGGTTTAGTATGGTCGAAAATAAACCCCCCATGATTTGTATTTCTTCCTCTAAAACTCATTATACTAACGAAGGAATTAAAGAAAATCAAACCTTTAGCGCAAACCTTCCTTCTGAGGATATGATCGAAATAACAGATTATATTGGGATTGTTTCAGGAAAAAAAATAGACAAGTCTAATTTATTTGATATATTTTATGGAGATTTGAAAACAGCCCCCATGATAAAGAATGCTGCTGTAAATTATGAATGTAAGGTGGTGAAAATTGTTGATTTGGAGATAACCCACAATATTTTTATCGGAGAAATAGTTCACGTATATGCGGAAGAAAAATATTTGACGAATGGAATACCAGATACAAAAAAAATTCACCCTCTTATCTATTCAAGGGATAACAATTATTGGAAAATTGGAGAACGTATTGGAAAAGCATTTGATATAGGACGCAATTATAGAAAAGAATAGAATAAAGAACAACTTATAAAATAAATCCTTAGCAATTTAAGCATATTATTGAATTAAGAAAAAAAAAGAATAAATTTTTGTTTTTAATTTTTTCACTAATCTACTTACGTTCTCTTTTCTTCTCGAAGGTAGAAATATATATCTAAAACTACAAAAATGACTGTTATAAAATATATAAAATTATATGAAATAGATATTGAAAAATTTCAACTTAGATATATTTTCATCAACATTTATATATTTAAATTGACTATAATTAATTGGTGAAAATTATAATGAAAAAATTTGATTTCCCCCCCGAAATCAGTAGAGCATTAGATGCTTTAGGACAAGAGAAAAGACGAGAAATAATAAGGTTAATATCCAATAAAAAAAGAATTTCCTTTTCAGAATTAGTAGAAAATACAAAATTAACCTCAAGCACAATTAGCTTTCATCTAAAAGAACTTATGAAGGCAAGTTTAATTAATAATTACTACACTAAACCGGAAAACCCGGGTGGTAAATATTCTTATTATAAATTAACAGAATTCGGTAAAGATTTCTGTAACGCCCTTGATATTAAATAGTTAAATAACAAAACCATATAAGAAACAATAGCATATTCCACAATTTCTATTAAAGATAAAACCAAAAAAGAATTAAAAAGCCTTCAATAAATTTATAATGCGAAATCTATGGATGAAATATTAAAATTGTTAATTATGGATGCAAAAAAAAAGAGAATTGACGATTTTAGCAGAGAATTTCAAAGAAAATTAAAAGAAAAAAATTTATCTATAGAAGATATCATAAAATCTGGAGAAGAATTAAGAGCAAAAATCTTAAAGGAAGAATCTAAAAAATGATTCCTTTATTTATAAATAAGAATATAATATATTCTGTCATATATAATGAAAATAGCATCGAAAGACAACTTCTTAATCGTATTATTGATAATGATGAAATTCAATTATTTGCGCCCACTATATTTTGGGATGAAATCCGTAGAAATCTCTCAAAAAAATTAAAATTAAATTTTCAAGAAGAAGCTATGAATTCTATTCTTTTCCAATTTGATATAATTGAAATTTCTCCCAAATAATATGAACCGAAGATTGTTGAGGTTAGAAGTTTAATTTTCCATGAAAATGACGTACCATTTGTTGCCTGTGCTCTTTTTTTAAATGCACCAATTTGGTCAGGAAATGAAACTCATTTTAAAGCTTTAGATAAATCTAAAAAAGTAATCTGGTTTAATTCAAAAAGATTAAACAATTTTTTTAAAAAAAATGGAATAATATAATAAAAATCCAAAAACAATACATCTTTCAACTCCTAAAAATAGATTTATATAAAGTGAGAAGTAAAAATACATAACATATCAAGACTTTAGTTTTAAGTAATTTTCTTAATTTAAAAGAAAATAATTTTCATTAATTTAAGAAACTTTCAACTTCAAAAATTATATAAAATAGAACCTTCTAATTGTTAAATAAAAGTAAAATTATAAAATTCTTGAAGTGATTAAAATGGCTACGGATGAAATACAACCCAAAATTACCTTGAAATTCATCCTGAAAAATTTAGGCACCATAATCAAGATGAAAAGAGCCAATAGAGAACGAATGGATAAAATCGTAAAAACAAATCAAATACTCAAGGAACCAATTATGCCCACTACTGAAGGTACTGGAGGAGCAATGGAAGAAGGTATGATCTATATTATGTTCAACTCCAATGAAGAAACATCCCCCGAAATCTTCGATAGCGTATTCCGGGTATTTTGGGTCAATGCACCCGATTTGAAATTTTCAGTTTTTGATGGTTGCCTCCTCTCTGAGAACTTTAAATCTGGTCAATGGGGAAGGTTTTTCGGTAAGGGAATTTTCGAAAATCTTTCTAAAAAGCGCTTTCACCAAGAGGTACATTTCGAAGAATGCGACTTCGAATTCGATGGTATATGGCCAGATGGCTATAAATTGATTTTCCATGATAGAAAACTTGATATCAAGGGAAATTTAGCCTATGAAGCAATAGACCCGAAAGGAGTATTAGTCTATTATAATGATCGACTTGCTGTTTCGCCTTCAATGGCCGAACAATTCTATGATATTTTCGCAATAAAAGTAACGGGCACCATAGAAACGCAAGGAAAAAAAATTCACGTTTCTAATGGGAGAGGTATCATCGAGCATGGATTAGGTATTTTTTCAAATTTAGACATCTATGATTGGAGATGGCTCAATTTACAGTTTCCCGAAGGACAAGTCCATCTCTTCTACCATTCGCTTGACCTTAAGGATGAGGGAATTTATATAGCCGGGGAAGGGGCTGCCGTCATGAATGGTGAGTGGTATCACTTCCAACCGGGAGATTTCCAAATAAAGGAAGTAGGCTACGGTGCAGATGATAATGTTCCAACTAAAGTACCAATTGAATGGAAAGTGACCGCTGGGAAAGATTCCACGGGAGAACCCCTCTTAGACTTGAAAATGGTGTCCACCACTAAACTCTCTTGGCACGGAGCAATGGCTAAAGAAAATCAAGCCATAACTAATTATATCCTTAACGCCGAAGGAACATGGAAAGGAAAAACCATTAAAGGGAAAGGGACAATGGAAAACCAGATGCATAGAGTAATAAAATAATCTTAGTAGTGGTAACTATTCATAAGATTTTTATTTTGAGATTATCGTATGATAAGCATTTTTTAACAATTTTCTTAAAAATAAAAGAAATGGATAATTATATTTCAGAAATTCTAATTTCAGTTATAACAATCCTTTTACAACCTTCTAATTGTTTATAAAAATTTGGTAATTTCTATAAAATTCCAAAATTTATTCCAATCCTCAATCTTTCCTTTTTTAGAAAGACCAGCCTTAAGGTTATCGGGCTGTGCGCTCGTCGCCGAGTTCAAGACATACTTCATTTGTAATGCTTTTCTCATTACTTCGGAAGTCTTGAAGGAAGTTATCCCGCAATGTTTGAAGAAGTCTTAGAATCGCAACCATTTGCGGTAGGGACTGCCCTTTTTCAATCAGAGCTCTATATAATCCCCAACTTGTGAGAGCAACCGCTTGTAAATGGGCGGAAATTCTTCCTCGCAATTCAAAACTCTCCTAACGATCTAAATAAAAAAACTAGAAAATTTAAATCTAATGAGTGCGATGGATTTTTGATTTCAGATTTACATAAATACGGGAAGGAAACCATCTTTTCTTTTGATTTTTATAAAAATTTATAAATTTTTATAAGTTTTTGATAAACAGTTAAAACAATAA
>JAHLWH010000251.1 GCA_019058015.1 Promethearchaeota archaeon
CACGATGATCCTGAGGGAATTGAATTTTTAGAAAAGGTTAAGAATTATGCATCCAATGACCCCGAAATCCATATTCTGACTAATCTTGATGGTGTAGCTGACCTTGAAGTAAATGCTTTCCAGCAAGTATCAGATATTGTTCTTCAAAAATCGCTCCGAGAAGGATTTGGATTAACTATTGCTGAAGCTCTTTGGAAAGAGACTCCAGTTATTGGAGGTAATGTAGGAGGGATTAAATTGCAGATTGAAAATGGTATAAATGGGTTTTTAGTTAATTCTATAGATGAGACAGTTGAAAAAATACTATATCTCCTTGCCAACCCGAGTATCGCAAAAAAAATGGGTAAAAAAGGATACGAGAAAATAAAAAATGAATTTCTATTAACACATCATCTCGAGAAATATTTAGATTTATTTAAAATCTTATCCAAATAAAAAAATAACTCTCAATATTTCTTTTTTTTAAAACCCAATATAAAAATTTCTAATTTATTTAGAATATTCCTTGGATTAAAATTGCATTTTCATTTAATTTAAAATTACTTTATTTCCTTTCTTCTTGAGATACCCTAAATAACATGCATTATTAAAAAATTGGTAAAACTTTTTTCCAGTAATTTCTTCATTGTCTGCGTATTTATTAAATTCATCAAATTTAATTATTCCTTTTTCGTCCCCGTAGGTTTTAACAATATTTATTAGAGTTTTTACATTTCTATTAACATATTTCTTTTTTTCTTTTACCTTCTTTTTATGTAGTCGAGATTTTATTTTTTCGATATCTTTCGTTAACTGCTCTATGGATTTTTGATAAATATCTGAATACAATGTTACTCCAAGTTCTCTAAACTTATTTGAATCGACGGAATTTGCTAAAGAATCAATCTCGTCAATTATTTGATCAATAGACCTTTTTGCTAATATTTTATATTCTTGATTTTTCTTTTCACGGTATTCTCTCAATAAATCATGAAAATTTATAATGTTAGTTCCGTTTAATGGTTTACAGATATTATTTCTACTTAATTGTGGAGTTAAATGTAAATCTTCTGAAGAATTTAAAGTTTTTAGCATAGTATTTTCTTTTTTTAACGAGATATAATTATAAGGTTCATCTACAGTGTATTTAGTTATTAGTATATAACAACGTCCAGGAGCCTTTCTACCCGTCCTACCTCTTCGTTGAATCAAACGAATTTCAGACGGAACAGGTTCATAAAAAATAACTGTATCTACATTAGGTATATCAAGACCTTCTTCTGCGACACTTGTGGCAATTAAAACATTAATATCTCCATTTCTAAATTGATTTAAAATCTCAATCTGTTTTTTCTGGCTGTAACCAAGTTCCTTTTTACTCATTGCTTGTCCAATAAATTTTTCTACACGTAATTTACCTTCAAATTTTTCATCAAAAAATTTTTTAATTAGGGAGACCATTTCTCTGTATTGAGAAAAGATAATGACTTTTTGACAATCTAACTCAAAAAACTCTTTTGTAATTATATTTAATGTTTTTTCAATTTTTGGGTGATTTATTCGCTTATTTTTATTTCTCCATTGTTGAATATATGAAAAGATGTACTGGAAATTTTCAGAATTTAAAATACGTTTAGCAGATAAAATATCATTATCAGCCTTTTTAACTATTGTTTCTAAAAATGATTCGTATAAAGTAATATCTTGAGTTTCTAATAGATCTTTTCCATGCAAAAGAGAGATACAACTTGAAGCCATTGAATATACCAAATGAATGTCTATTTTGTTTTTTCTAACAATGTCTATAATTCTAGGATTTTTATAGAATAATAAGTCTCGAATATCAGAAATTTCACCAAATTTAGATGTATCTAAACATTCATTTCCGTATTTTAAACTAGTAGTTAAATCTTTTGCGATACTAAGAAAGTCAATTTTAGTATAATAAGTCTTTGGCTTTAATAATTCATTATCCAGAAAAAAAGAGAGATATTTCTTGAATAAAGATTCCCATACTAAACTTAGTTCCATAAATTCTATGGGCAAATCGACATATTCAGTAAAGATTTCAATTGGAAATATGTATTCTTTTACATCCACATCCTCTTCAGTTCTATAAAGAACATTTTCAATGAACAGTTTATCACACAGATGCTGAATTATTTCAAAATTTTTTCCTGGAGATGCACTTAGAGCTAAAATTAAGGGATCTTTACAAGTCCTAATATATTCTTCAGCTAAAAAGGTATAAGCATAATTATTGCGAGCTTTATGTGCCTCATCAAAAATTATTAATGAAACTTGAGATAAATCATATCGATTTCTTAAAATATCATTTTTTATTACTTGAGGTGTACTAATAATTATTTGAGAATTTTGAAACTGTACCATCCTAATAGGAGGTTGAACTTTACCAGTCATTAGACAAACTTTTTTTTCAGGTAAAGTTGTAAATTTTGAAAACATCTCATAATGTTGATGGACTAACGGGCGTGTTGGAGCCAAAACAAGGATTTTTGTCCAGTTATATTTTAATAGTCTATTTGCTGCAGTAATAAATCCAATAATTGTCTTTCCTAAACCCGTAGGTATAACCACTAAAGAATTTCCAGAAAGACATCTATTCGAAATATCAACTTGATATTGTCGGTATAAAATACTGTCTTTTTTCAGATATCTTGTGTTGAAATAAGTCGGATGCATTTCATTCATTCGTTATTTTTTATGATTTTATTGAGAAATTAAAAGAAAATAGACTGTAGATTTAGTATTTATTCATATTCTATAATTTTAAATTTTATAATCTTATATTAAAATATCAATAACTAAATTTATTGAATAGTATGAAAAGATGAGATATAGTTAATTTGGAAAAAACATTTTAAACATAAAGTAAAAATATTAACTATTTTTCTATTACTATGAACAAGCAATTATATAAACAGTAAATTGGGAAAATGAAGGAAATACCAATTAGTCAATATCGAAAACTGGAAAGAGATTTCAAAAAACGAGTTGAATTAATGAAAAATATTCCCTTAGAGCATTTAGAGAAAATGTTTATAGAATTATACGACGTAGGATTGAAGGAGTATATTGACACTGAAAAAAAGAGATTTCCCAATAAATCAACAAAGGATATAATTATAGATATGCATATGTTTCATGAGAAAATGAAAGGGCGAAGAAATAAATGGAAATATCGTTTTTAAGCGCTTTTAAGCAATTAATTAATTTTCTTGAAGATTTAGAAAGTAAAAAAAAAGTTAAATATTTTGTAGTTGGTGGTATTTTAACTAATATATACTCTGATTTTAGGATCACTCGAGATATTGACTTTGTAGTAGATATCGACTCTGTAAATATCTCAATAGATGAATATGTAAATTTTTTAAAAAATAAAGAATTTCAACCCATTCAAGATTGGAAAACAGCGATTTTTTTAGCCAACGAATCTAATTTTATTCAATTTCTAGATAAGCAAGGGATGATAAAATTTGATAATTACTTCCTTGATAAATTTAGTAAAAGTAAATATAAAAGAATAGGAGTTTTTTCACTAAAACATAGAGTAAGAGAAACACTTTTTGATACCGAATGTTGGATTATATCAAAAGAAGATTTTATTATTAGTAAATTAGTATGTGGAGGATGGCAGGATTATACAGATGCTTTAGGATGTTGGATAAGAAACCAAGGTAACTTAAAGATTCCTTATATGGAGCAAACATGCCGTGAACTAGAAATTAAAAGGGAGTTAGAATTATTGATATCTGGGATTGATGATCCAGATGAATTTTTCAATAAAATGAATCAATAATCAAATTTTTTATTAGGAAAGGATTTTAAATCTTTCTATTTTTTCCATTTATGGTTTTTAACAAACAGAGATCAATTAAAGATGTCTGTAATTATGATTTATAAGGTCTAAATACTTATCTAATAAAAAGAATTTAAAAGAAAAGATTAAAAAAATCGCTCTAACAATATCAGCCTTTTTGATTCCCATTTTCCAGTATGTACCTTGCGCTTCTATATGGTATGGAATAATGAGTATACCACTAATCACCTACCTTATTTTTTTTATTTCACAACCAGATATGATAATTTGTGATTTTCAAGCTTTTTTCACTGGATCTTTTCCTGTAATAGGTGGATTAATCCTATTTCTCTATTCTCTTATCTATCTTTATAGACGTAATAATTGTATTATTGAGACAGGCCCTTACAAATATTTAAGACACCCACAGTATTTAGGAATAATAGTTATGACTTTTGGTCTCACCCTATTAAGTCTCAACACATCCCCCATTATGCCAATAACGTTAAATGAACAAGTAGCTCATATAATTATTTTATTCATATGGCTTGGAGAAGTGTTAGCATATATAATAATCGCTAAAATTGAAGATTTTTACTTGAAATCAAAATTTGGAGATATATACTTAAAATACTCTAATAATGTCCCTTTTATGATCCCGTTCTTAAAATTTAAGAGACATTAAAATATTAAAGAGATTAAAAATAAAAATCATAAAGAGATAAATTTACAATGGTAAAAATGCAAAAAGAGTAAAAAAATTAATAATTATTATTTAATTGGATATTTTCCTGTACTTTTTGCTGCCCTAACCATTGCTCTGATATTTTCTGGTGACATATCTCGCGGGATTTCACATCCAAAAGCCAACCAATAACCACCACCCTTACCTGCAATCTTTATATGTTTGGCACAATCTTCATACATTTGTTTCGGGCTTGCATCAATAAGTTTGTTGTAATTAAGATTTCCCATAATGGTCACTTTATCTCCAATAAGATTTTTAGCCCATTGCAAATCTACTTGATAATCAAACTGAACCGCTCCACCAGGATTTGTTTCCATTACATATTTAATACATTGAGGGACATAACCACAGCAATGGATAAGAACGGGCAAAATTTTGGAAATTTTACTGCAAGCTTTTTTTTCTGGTTCTAATGCAAACCTCTCAAAAAATTTTGGGGACATAAAATATGCTGCGGATTCTCCTGCACCTATTATATCTGCACCTGCCTCATACATAGCGCGTGCAATTTCAATTTGCCAATCTGCATACCAATCTAAAATTTCTTTAAACTCATCTGGATGGTCCATTATAAAAAAGATTTGCATGGGGTCTGCCCCTGCTAAAAGTGATACTCCTTGAAAGGGGCCTTCCGTCCATCCAATAACGGGTACATCCTCTCCAACTTTCTTTTTTGCGATTTCTATACCCTTTATGGTTTCAGTTAACCGACCTGCATTCATAGGATCTGGCATTTCAAGATTCTTAAAATCTTCATACATAGATCCATGTTTAAGGACAGCTTCTGCAATACGTGGAATATCATCGTGAGGAAAATCAATTTTTGCTCCACATGCTCCAGCATATAGCCCAGCATCTGTTGAGAAGCAGAGTGCATCCCAACCAAAAGTATTATATACTTTTAATTGACCTTCAGCAATTTTTTCCGCTTTACTGCAATAAACTGAGAATGGAATTCCAGAAAATTTTGCGGAAAAAGATTGAGCAAAGGGCATTACTGGTACTCTATCTGGTTCTCTGTGTTTAAGTGAAGTCATAACACGATCATATGATGTCATTTCTGATTTAAGATCTTCCGAAAATTCTTTAACTTTAGGTATCAACTCTATAACATCTTTTACATAAGCGTCTATGTGTAATTTTTCTGCTAATCCAGGTGATCAAGCTGGACCGCTTAGAATAGTTCTAATTTTATGGCGTATACCTAATTTCCATAATTCTTCTTCCAATTTTGCTTCTTCTGCTGCTGAATGTGTTAAATAAATTGCCGAAGCTATAATTCTAGCATTTGAATCTAATGCCGTTTTTGCAATTTTTTCTGGGGGGATATCTGAACCTGCATCAATAACCTCAAAACCGTGAGCTTTCAAATTTGCTGATACAATAGCTGTGCCAATAGTCCAAGGACCACCCATAACACCCAGTACAACTCGTTCTTCAGGTTTTTTGGATTCTTCTGTGGAAACTGGGAGTGATCGAACACCTAATTCGAAGGCTCCGGCGGCTAAAACAATATCATCAAGATACATTCCCTTATTTTGATACTCTTTACTTGCAGAAGTTATACCATCTGATAGAGCTTGTATAATTTCTTGACGTGTGAATCCTTTTCTTTTGGCTTTTCTTACTATGCTTCCTATACGTTTATATTCTCCATTACCGGTTGCTTGAGTAATTTCTTCAAGAAGATTATCTGACGTTTTTATTCAACTCATTTTTTTAAATTAATTAGCAATAGGTTGTAATTTAATAGGTCTGAAAATATTTTAATAAATAATTCTAAAATGGTTTCTAATAATGACAATTTAATATTGATTGAATTACAATAAAAAATTTTAGCAAATTATATAATTTTAAGAATGAAGATTTTTTGTGAATTAAAGATTTAAAATCTTTAGATATATCCGAAATAATTATTTTTCTTTTGTAAGAAGCTTTATATAATATATGACCCAGAAGTGACAACTCCAGAAATAATTTTTGGGTTAAAACCATTAATTTACATATTCCCTATAATTGCATTAGGAATGAGCATTTTTGCGATAAGTAGATATCCATTAGATGAGGAAAATTTAGTTAAAATGAAAGAACAACTTCAAAACTTACTTTATAAGAAAAAATCAAAATTATAATTTTTTTTCCAAATTTGTACATACTTAATAAATCGAAAAAATTTTGCTTATTTTGAAGTTCTATGATAATTAAATTAAAATTTTAATTTATATTGTATCATATACATGCCCGAAACTGATTTTGAGAATTCAAAGATTCATTTCAATAAAATTTTATTACCAATATATTTATTGGCAGGACTTTTTTCGATTTCCTTTAGCGGAATTTATATTCTAGTAATGCCTTTATCTTTATTATTTTGGCCTGGAGAACCATATCATGCTCTTGAGATGGGTATTCTTATTACATCAATGTTTTGGGTAATGTCCGGCTCAGGGATATTTTTCGGAAGGCTTATTGATAAGTATAGCCGTAAAAGGATTTTTTTCATGGTCTCAATGGTTAGAGGTTTTTGCATGATAATGTTATCTTTTGCTACTATGGCAAAAGGAATAGATTCATGGTTATATTTTTACTTCTTTATTTTTATTTTTTCATTCTTTGCAGGCGGAAATTACCCGACAGTAATTTCACTATCACATGATATTGTTCCAATAAGCCAACGTTCTAGATTTTTTGGAATATACGGAATAGTAAGATATATATTTCAATTAATTGGTTTTTTAATTTCTGGTTATTTAGTCCAAGAAGGATATTGGCGATTTTTTTTTAGCGGTATAGGAATAGCTCTAATAATTTCAGGATTAATTATGGTATTTAAAATCAAAGAACCAAAAAGAGGAGCTCAACGC
>JAHLWH010000252.1 GCA_019058015.1 Promethearchaeota archaeon
AAGAATTATCCACAAATTCCCATTGTTTTAGGTGGAGCCCATGTTAGCTCTGTCCCTCAGGATTTTATTTTCGATAAGACACCTATAGATTATATTATTATCGGGGAAGGTGAATTGTCCTTCTTGGATATTATTAATAGTGGGTTTAAGAAACAAAAAACACCCAAAAAGTATTTGAATAATCCAATTGAACAATTAGATGATCTTCCAGTGATTGATTTCTCTTTATACGAGAAATATTTAAATGAATTCACTACATTAAGCATTTCTCTCAGTATGGGATGTCCTTTTAATTGCTCCTTTTGTATGGAAAAAAAATTGATTGAAGGCACTGGAAACATACATAAAAAATGGAGAAGTTATACACCAAACCGAGCAAAAAAAGAATTAGAATCTATGCTTAAATTTGGTGAAATTTATAATATTAAATCATATGCTTTTTATGATCCAATTTTCGGCTTTAGTCGGCAATGGTTGTTAAAATTTCTGGATTTTTATCCTATAGAGCCTGATTTTCACGTATGGACCGAATGTCGGTTGGATGTTTTAAATGAAGATGTTTTAATTAAACTTTTTAAAAGAAACATCTCTTTGATGTACGGATTGGAGTCTTATTCGAAAAAAATGCTTTTAATCATGAATAAAACTACTAATCCTACTCAATATATAGAAAAATTTAATGAAATTATGAAAATTACGCAAAAGTTGGAAATGTTCTGTGTTTTAAATATTATTATCAATCATCCTGGCGAAACAAGAGAATCTTTTAAGAAAACATTTGAATTTTCGAAAAAAATTTCTGAAAAAATTGATTTAGTTAATTTAAATTATAATTTATTTCGAAATTTTCCAGGAACGCCATTATACTGCAATTTAGATTATTATAGAGAAACCTATGAAAGTGAATTTTATTTTCTTGATTGGTGGAAATATAAGGAACAATTGGATTACGGTTTAACTTGCATTCGCCCTAGTAAAAATTTATCCTTAAGAGAAATTTTGAATTTATATAGAAACTCCTATATCGAACTGCAGAAATTAAATATTAAACATTTAAAAGGATTAAAAGATAAATTGGAAGATTATTTTCTAAAAATAATGTATGAGAAAAACAGAATAACATTTCTTGAAAATTTAATTAAAAATATGGTTGAATTTTTAGATGCAAATGAGGTAGAAATCGAATCTAAGCATGAAAGAGAGAGCTAAATCTGAATATAATTTAAGATATCAGAAATCTTATTGATTCTAAAATCTGGTTTATATTTAGGCAGGATATCTTGTTCGAAGGGGAATTTAAAAGATCTTTTTATTAAAAATGTATTTAATTTAGCTTTTTTTCCACCAATCATATCCGCTGCTTCGTCTCCAATCATAAGACAACTCTTTGGACAGTGTGATAAGCCTAATTTTTCAAGAGTATGCTGAAATATTTCTATATTAGGTTTTCTCTTACCGAAACCTGCAGATGTTATAATCACATTAAAATAATCAAAAAGATGGTGTTTTTTTAACATATTAATTATGCTATTGTTGTGCCGGGTGTTAGATAAAACAGCTATTTTAATCTTTGCATCGAATAAAGTTATTAAAGTTTGTTTAGTATCTGAAAAAGGAATCCATGCATCATCAGAAAACGAATGATATTTATCAGATAATTTGTTTAAAATTTCAGTAGTGAGAAATTTTTTTAAAATAGAAGGTTCTAAATTCTTCATATTTTTTAAGACAAATTCAAGAATTTTCGCAGTAGGATATTCTAATTTGGTCTTAATACTCAATTGCCTAAATTTTCTTTTCTGTTTTTTAACATTTTCAACAAAAGTCCCAATTTGATTATCATTAAAAAGCCCTTCGCTTTTTAAAAATTCCGCAACTAAATTTAGCCCTTGATATTCAATTTCTCTATATCTTTCAAGCGCTGGATTCTCAAAATGGAATAGTGTGAAACCAAAATCAAAAATAATACCTTCAGGTTTGATTTTAGTCTTAATTAAATTATCCATTATTAATCACATTAAACATTTAATAAGAAGTTTATAAAAATTTAATGATTGTAACGATATTGTAACGATGGCTTTAAATAAATGGTTGGATGATGATAACTCGAAAAAAAATAAAGGAAAATCAAAAACGAAAATCATATCCCCATTTAAAGAACAGAAGTTAAAAAAAATAAAAGAATCAATTAAGAAGAGTCAAAAACAAGAAATAGAATCAAAAAACCCAATAGATGCTTTCATCTCTTATGTATCAGAATTTAAAAAGTTTCTAAATTCAAGAACCTATCTACGTGGAGATCTAGATAAACTGATTACATGGATAATAAATTTAAACTATAAATATAAAGAATTGATCAATTCCAATGAAAATTTTAACACAAATAATAAAGAGAGTAATATTGAGTTATTAAAAGAGATTCCTCCCACTTTTCTTGATGAAAAATTAACTTTAACTTTAAAAAAATATGTCTATAAAGATAAAATGAATAATTCTGATAGATATTATTTGCGTAAGTTGAAATATCTCGTTAAAGATCAGCTAAAAAGAGCGAGAATATATCAAATTATGGATAAAATTTTAAATCAATAATTTTAAATCAAAAATTAATTATTAATCCCTCTGATTTTATTGAATAATACTAAATTTAAAAACCTATGATTTAATATAACTCTTAAGTAAATGCAGTAATATATTAAAATTAAAAATTGGATTTTTAAAATATGTGGGTCGTTTGTCCTATAGCGGGTGTTGGAAAAAGACTTCAACCTTTCACTTATACTAAACCTAAGGCGTTTTTAAAAATTGCCGGGAAGAAACTTATCGACCATTTATTGATTAAACTGAAAAACAATTTTCAAAAAGGAACAAATGTTTTATTTATAATTGGATATAAAGGACGTCAAATTGCTGATTATTTAAAAAGTAATTATTCAGATTATTATAATCTTTTTTTTACAGAACAAAAGCCCTTAGGTTTTGATGATGATATTCCATATTTCTCGGGACTTGCTGATGCCGTTCTTTTAGCTAAAGATTATGTAAAGAATGACAATTTTTTTATCATTTTGAGTGATAGATTACCAACACGTGACTACTCAACAATGTTAATTTCTTTTCATCAAAATCAATTTGATATGTTAATTAATGTCCAAAAAGTTAAACACCCAGAATTCTATGGGGTTGTACAATGTGATAAGGATGGAAACATAAAAAAAATTGTAGAGAAACCCCAACAATTTATTTCGAATATTGCCGTTGCAGGTGCATATTTAATTAATAAATCAATTTCATCCATTTTGTTTGAATTGATCGAAAAGCAATCCAAAATTCCACTTGAAAATGGAAAGGAACATCAATTAACACCCATAATCCAAAAATTAATCGATCTGGGGAGAACGGTTAAAATAAATAAAATGCATGATTTAATCCTCGATTTTGGTCGTCCAGAGAGTCTTATTGAGGGAAATCGCTATTTATTAAGTGAGATAAAGCAAATTGATCCATTTTATGAATCTTTAAGAATTAAAGGAAATTTTATAGCCTCTAAAATAATCTCTCCAGTAAAAATTGGAGAAAATGCAAAAATCACCAATTCAATAATAGGTCCTAACGTTTCTATCGGAGATAATGTCGTTCTAAATAAATGCATTTGTTCGGATACTATAATCGGAGATAATACATCTCTAAACAAAATTATTACTTCAAGTAGTTTAATTGGAGATTTCTCCACTCTGGACGATCTTATTAAAGAAAATATAATAATTGGGGACTCTTCTTGTATTTCGACTTCTGAAAGGCAATAATTTCCACTAAGAAAAAGTCGATTTAAAAAAATGGTCTCTCAAAGATTTATATATTTATAAAACCAATAGTTATAGTATATTAAAATAATTAATATTAAAATAAAAAAAAAAATAAGAGTTCGATTTTTAAATGGGTTTTGGTAAAGCATTTGGCTTAGGTTTATTAATTTATGTAGCTTTGAACTTCGTTTTTGCATTAATTGGTGCCCTTTTAGCAAATCAAATAGATGTGTACTTTGGTTTAATAACAACAGATCCAATGACATTTATCAGTTCTCTCTTCACTCCAATATTAATTCTCCCCGGTATTGCATGGTTAACTACAGGAATATTAGCAATATTAGCCGCAACTCCTGATGCAATGTTATTAGCTTTAATGGTAATGATTGGATTAATTGTTCCACCAATATTAGCCGCAATTATTGCTGGACGAACTGGAGAGAGTAAAGGAGCAGCATTTGGAGCTTGGTTCTTAATCGCTATTATTTGTGCTGTTGTTCCTTTAGTGTTAGGTATTATCGCTGGTTCCCTCTCGGTTGATGTTACAACTATTATAGTTTTTATATTGAGTGGAGTTATAAACGGAATATTTTATGGAGCAATAGCAGCGCTTTCGGTAAGTGAAGGTTTTTAAAATAATTAGATAATTCAATTTTTTTTTTATTTTTTTCCAATCTTAAATCTCTATTACGAAAGTTATTTAGATTAAATTTAATAGTTAATTCTAAAAATTATTATTATTATCATTTCATATTCTTCTTTAATTATTATGAGCTCTTTTAGTGAATTTATAAAAACATACGAGTTAAGAAATAACAGATTAAAGGGAAGATTTCTCCCAATTTTAGAAAATATTAGAAAAAAAAGACACAACTATAAAGTTAAAGCAATTTATTCTTTAGAAGATGAATTAAAAGACCGTTTTTATTTATTAAAATTTATTAATCCTGAAAACAAACCAAAATATCTTTATTTTATATCTTTTATTTTAGCACATCAAAGTTCAGATTTACTTGTTTTTATTGCTAGAGATTTAGTAAAAAGAGTTAACTTACTTTTAATACAATATCCCCTAAAAGCTAAACAATTTAGATTAAGTTTAATTTGTTTAAAAGAGATAAAAAATAAGGATGATTTCTTCAAAACCAAAGAGATAATAAAAGAAGTATATAAAGAGTTAAAATATAAATTTATTAAAATAACCGATTAATTTGATTAATAAAATTATTTCTAGTTGATTTTTTATGTCTTATGAAAAATATGAAAAATTGGTTAAAACAAAAATTGTAGCTACACTTGGTCCTGCTTCTAATAATAAAGCCACCATTAAACGATTGATTGATACAGGTGTGGAT
>JAHLWH010000253.1 GCA_019058015.1 Promethearchaeota archaeon
CCCACAAGTTATGCATTGCATTATCGTATCACGGACATTTTCCGAAATCTCTAAATCTCCTTCCAAAATACAACGAGCAATCCACATTCTTCCGGCATTCCAAAAACTCTCCCAGCCATATTCTAAACCACTTGGACAGCTCGGAACCAGGCCTTCATATAGAACCCCTTTATGTTCTCCTACTCCTTCTCTGCTTGGATCTCCACTATATGTAAACTTGCACGCCTTGCAATGAATACAACGATAAAGTTCTTTTTTCATTACTTCTAATCTTTCCATATCTTTTAACCTCCTCTTCCTTCAATTTATGGAAGCATTAACCTCCCTGGATGCATTATAAAATTAGGATCAAACATTTTCTTAACCTCTCTTAAATATTTCAAGTATGTACCTGCTTGAGAATACATCATTGGTGCATGGATGTAAGGATCTGGTCGATAATTTAACCAACCTCTTTTAATGGAATATTCAGTGGTGATACGATTAATTTCTTGTACTTTTTCAAAATCTTCTTGTTTCGTTGAGTCAAAGCAAATTATTGGCATACAAATAGCTTGTCTACATCTTTCAATGCTTGCAATCCACATTACCGGTGCAATACCATGATCTTCAAGGACCTTATTATACATTTCAGCAAATTCAGCACAATCTTTCCATGGCGTATACCATGTTATAAAGAGAAATCCAGCTTCCCAGTAGCCATATGGAATTGCAATTTTATTAGGTTTCTTTAGTCTACTGGCAATTTGTTTTGGATGTAATTCTTGTTTTATTATAGCTTTTGGATCTTTACATTCTTTAGATTCCATAAATTTCTTAGCAAATTCATCGATTCTTTTTTCAGTATATTCTAATTCTTCTTGAGTTTGTGCCCAGACTTCAAAATTCATCCACCATTTAGAAAATCCAATTTCTTTGTAAAATTCGTAATCATGAGGAACTTTCTCTTTAGGCCAGCGCGTCATTACAAGTGGATAATTTCCACCTTGAACCATAACACAGTGATGTGCAATTCCAAATTCTTGATTTCCAATTTGCCATGTTAAATTTTGCATATCCTGTGGGTTACTCATACCCCAAACCACAACAGTCTTATGTTCTGGATGGGGAAAGATTTTAATTGCTACTTTTGTGATGACCCCCATAGTTCCTTGTGAGCCCATTAAGATAGACCACAGATCTGGTCCTATGCCATATTTATAAAATGGTTTTGCTGTAGGGAGAGCCCACGAGCCTGTATAGAGTATATCACCTCTTGGAATGACTACTTCCGCTGCCATAAATATATCCCCTTGAGGCCCCATGGATGAGGTGACTAAAGAGAACCCTCTATCAATTGCATCTCCCATAACGGTTGATGAAGGAGGAGCTCCATCGGGAATGGGAGGGCAATATTCTGGGGTGTGCTTATGCATATATGCCCATAATTGACCGAGTGTTACTCCGGGTTCAATTATTGCAATTCTATTTTCGGTATCAATTTCTATTATACGATCCATTCTACTTAAATCTAATACAACACCTCCGGGTCTTATTAATGGGCATGCGAACCCACCAGATAATCCTCCAGATATGGGCGACACTGGAATCTTCTCTTGAGAACAATAGACAAGAATTTTTCTAATTTCTTCAGGATATTTGGGACGAATAACGATGTCAGGGATTTGAGACTCGAGTCCCATAACGCTTTTACTAAGATAGGACGCACAGATTGCATCATTTGCAGTTGCATAATTTTTACCTACTATCCCAATCATAGCCTCCAAATCTTTATTATCAGGTTTTTTGTAGCTCATAGTTTTTTCCTCGAAATTATTTTTTTTTCCCTAACTCCTTTTCATAGTTAAATAAATTAAATATGATATTTAGAGAAATTATTTACCAAATTTTAAATTAACTTTTTTGAGATTCAAACTATCAATGTTATTTCTCAACAAATTTTTAGAGAAAATGATTAACTCTAATTATCAAAGTTAAATATCGAGATAGAGATTCTTTAATGAAATAAAATATTGATAGTTATAAGAGAAATAAAGAATATTTTCTAAAAAAAACATAATATCTCAAAATTGGGCTACCTTTTTATTTTAAATAACTCAATCTATTCTTCTGGTACTTTCAAGGATTTTCATTATTTCAATAAATAAATCATTTTTTTTTATGAATTTTCAATTTAGATGGAAAATCTAAGAATAAATTCATATTTAAAACATTGTCCAATTATTAAGCAAAATAAGTTTGACTTTCTCTATCAAAACCCTTTACGTATTCAATCTCCATCTCACTCGGGTCTATATCAGAGGGTGCATATATTAAATGCAAATTAGGAAAATAGGTCCCTAACCCACGTCTTGCTAAAACAACCGCTGGATGTGAAAGATTACTAAAAGTTTTTTCAGTAATCTCACGGGTAATTGTTCGACAGGCGTGTTCATCAAAAACACCTAAAGAATGAATATATTCGTGCAGTAGGATATGATAAGTATATGCCCACACGATATTGTTTGGTTGTTCTGTAATTATTATTTTTAAAGGGGTTCTATTCATTAGAATCATTGTCCCACCAGGAAAAAACATTCCACCGATAAAATTTCCTTTGAACATACCCATATCTACCAATCCCAAACTTAAACCTGCCCTATGATGTCCTACCACTCTTCGAACATCATCTTTAACCTTTTCAAAAATATCAGGCATCTGCTCAAGTAATTCCTGGAAGTTCATATATATTTTTTAAATCAATTCTGGAAATAAAAATTTATTCTCTATTTTTCATAGGGCATATACTTTTATTGGTTTTCAAAATAACAAAAGTCTTACTAGAGATTAATAAAAATTAAGATCTATAAATAAGAAAAAAAGTTCTAAAACTAAATGAAAAGGTAAAAAAGAAGATCATAACAAGGATATTAATTACTCATTTATTTTTTATCATACTTTTTTAAAAAATCATCATCAATAGGTGCGGTTCCATTTCCATATATATGATATAGTGCTGTTCTTCTAGCACATTCATAAAAACTCCGATATATATCCCTTTTTAAATCATATAATGCACAAGTCTCAAAAATAATAGGATTCCATAGAGATAATTTATTAGGGGGAGAATACCATAATCCTTCTTCTTTTAAAATATGCTCAAATTCACTGGCAC
>JAHLWH010000254.1 GCA_019058015.1 Promethearchaeota archaeon
ACAAGAGACAGATTGGTTAACTCGAGGTCCCAATACTCAACATCATATTTTTGAGAGATTATCAACAAATCCTTTAATTAATATTTATATTATTGATTACGATATAGATAAACTTCAGAAAAATAAATCTATATTAATAAAAAAAAAGATATTTAAAAATATTAATCGATCGATAACCAATTCAAATGTTACAGTTATTAGAACAGCACATATTCAAATTCCTTATCTCAGGAGGGTATCATCATTAATTTCGAATTTTTTTGAAATTTTAAGAATAATTCGAAAAACTAGACCAGATATAATTATTGGCTTTTCTATAACAAATGGTTGTATTGGTTTAATTTTAGCGAAGGTGTTTAAGATTCCATTTATTTTTTATTATATTGATTTATTACATACTCTAGTTCCGTTTTCATTTGCTCAAGGTATAGCCAAAATCATTTCGTGCAGTTCTTTAAAGAAATCAGATTTAGTCGTAGTTGTTACTAAACTGTTACAAGAATATGTAATAAGAGAGGGTGTTAATCCGAAAAAGGTTAAAATAGTTTTAAATGGTATTTCAACTGAAAATATAAAAGTTAATTGGGAAAAATTCAAAATATTAAAATCAAAATACTCTATTTATGAAAATGATTTTGTTATTTTGTTTATAGGTATTTTATATGATTTTGCCGGATTGAAAGAGATCATTAATTATTATAATTTTTCATAATAGGAGATAGTGGCATTTATGGGGAATTAGTAAATCATATTAGGATTTGTAAAGCAGATTGGGTAATTATTACTGGGAGAATTCCTTTTTTTGACATTCTTGAGTTTATTCAATTAGCCGATTTATGTCTTCTTAGTTTTAAAATTAATGAAATTACTAATAGAATCACTCCAGTAAAAGTATTGGAATACTTGGCAATGAAAAAACCAGTTTTATCAAATAGTTTACCAAGTGTTATTCAAGAGATTGGTAAAAATAAAAGAGTGATATTTACTAAAAATCAAGAAGAATTAATTAAAAAAATAGGCGAATTAAGTTATCAAAAAGAGAGATTAAAAGAAATTGGTGAAAAAGGATTCAAATATATTATGAAAAATTATGCATGGTCAAAAATTTTATACTATTAAAAGAATATTATGTTAACTTTACTTAAAACAAAAAGAAAATATTAAAATTATCAATAAAAGCTTAAGGTATTATGAAAGAAACTATATATAAAATTATCAAATTTAATAGAAAATAATCTAAATACTAATTAATACTCTTTTAAATGAATATAGTGTGAAATTATGGAGACGGTAGCTATTCTTCCTGCATATAATTTAGAATATTCTATTGCAAGTATTATCAAAAGAACAAAAAATTTTGTGAATTTAATAATTGTAGTAAGCGATGGTTCAAAAGACAATACAAATCTAATGGCAGAGAAGGCAGGAGCCGTATGTCCCCAACATACAAATATAAGAGGGAAAGGATTTGCTGTAAGAAAGGGGATAGAATTAAGTAAAAAATATAATCCTAAATATGTCATATTAATGGATTCAGATGGCCAACATATGCCTGAAGAAATCCCAAACCTGCGTGAATCAATCCAAAATGGAGATTTTGATATGATAGTGGGTTCAAGAATGAAAGGCAAATTAAAAACATCCAATATTAATAAATTAGGTAATTTCCTATTAAAGATAATATCATTTTTAGTTACCGGAAAATGGTTTACTGATACGGAATCAGGTTTCCGTTTATTTAAAGCAAGTAAGTTATATAGCTTAGATTTAAATGCTAATTTTTTTGAGATAGAAAGTGAACTTTTGCTTAAATCACTATATAATGGTTTTAAAGTTGGAGAAGTTCCTATAACCATACCAAAAGCAGTTCCGGGGATTAGATTTTTGGATGGTCTCAAAATTGGTTTTCATAAAATGAAATTAGGTTTAATATTAAAATTAAAGGGTCTATTTTTATGTTAAAGTACTCTATTTCACCTGATAAAATAAGGTATAAAATCCCTAAAGAAATTGACAAAATTAATGAAATTTTAAAAATTAAAAATAGATGTAAAATAGAACGAAATAAAGGAAAAAAAATAGTTCTTATTCAGGGTTTGGGATTTGTGGGAGCAATAATGGCGGCTATAGTAGCGGATTGTGAAATCAATGATAAAATACCTTATTTTGTTATTGGAATAGATTTACCTTCAAAAAATTCTTATTGGAAAATTGCTAAAATTAATTCTGGAAAAAGTCCATATAATATAGCAGATTCAGAAATTAACATAATATTTCAAAGAACAATTTTTAAAAAAAGGAATTTACTAGCTACATATGTCATGGATGCCTATGAAGAAGCAGATATAAGAATAGTTGATATAAATTTAGATGTATTAAAGTTAGAGAATGGAAACGCTAAAAATTCGAAAGTTATTATTGAACCTTTTAAAAAAGCTATTATCGATATTGGTAAAAGAATTAATCCTGAATCTTTATTATTAATAGAAACCACAATTCCGCCAGGTACTATAGAAAAAATTGTTAAACAATCAATTATAAAATGTTTTAAAGATAGGGGAATCGA
>JAHLWH010000255.1 GCA_019058015.1 Promethearchaeota archaeon
TCTCCAACCTGCGTAATAAGATGTTCAAATCTTTTTAATGACAAAAATGGCAACCATGTTACTTCTAGTTTTGAATATGAAACGATTGTAATGAATGGTTCTAATTTATTAATTGGAGATTTGGATGAGCTAGCACAAATTGATCATCTCTGTGATGCTGTTGGTGTTGATACAATTGAATTTGGAGCAACAATGGGAGTAGCAATGGAATCGGGAAAAATTAAATGGGGTGATGCAGAAGCAGTTAAATCCATATTAAATGAAATACGAAATGGTTCAGAAACAGGATTTCTGTATGGAAATGGTGTTGTTCATGCAGGGACTATTTTAGGTGTGAAAAGAATTCCTCAAGTTAAGGGACAGGCAATTTCAGCATATGACCCTCGAGTTTTTAAAGCAATGGCTGTTACTTTCAGTACATCACCAATGGGGGCGGATCACACAGCAGGAGCTGCAATTTATGGAAGAAAGGCTAGAATAAATAAGAATTATGGCGAATTAATTGATCCCAATATGAAAATTGAACTTTCTTATGAATTACAAATTTTTACTGCGGTTTTAGATGCCATAGGTTGTTGTTATTTTATTGGACCAAGTTGGGAGAATATGAGTTATGTTGCGGATTTATTAAATGCTATGTATGGATGGGACATGTCCGCAGGGGATGTGATGAATTTTGGCAAGGATATTATAAAGAGAGAATTAAAATTCAATAAACGAGCAGGAATAACGGATAATATGGACGACTTACCTAAATTTTTTAGAATCGAACCGTCAGAGCCCACAGGACTAACCTTTAATATTAAAAAAGAAGCATTAGCATCAATGTGGAAAAAATTAGATGAATCATGATAAAAATAAAATGGAGTTTTGGAATTAAAAATGTTAGAAACAGAAGATAAAGACCTTAAATTCTGGATAGGTTTAGCAATCTGTCGAATTTTCAAAAGGTTTTATACTTAAAAATTAATTTTATTTAATGAAGATATTAAGAAAACATATAACCTACAGATAAGAAATGCGTAATCTTAAATTAATTTCTAAATTTATTAAATCTAATTTAAAGTACCTTATTAAAAACTATGTAATTAAGATTTCTTAAAAAAATTTTTAAGATGGTCAAAAAATGCATATGGTAGATAATGCAAGTGCGCGAATTAAAAGAATACGTAGAAGATTTATTGAAGACATTCCTATTATCTCTATAGAACGAGCAAAATATTTCACAGAAAAATGGTGTGAAACTGGAAAAAGCGATCTTCCGATTGGTGTAAGAGTTGCCTTATCAATGAAGCATGTATTTGAGAATATGAATCACTATATAGACCCAGATGATCGAATTGCTGGTAAATGGAGTGAAAATTTCTTAGGCATACCAATCGAGATTGAGAGAGGTATATGGAATAGAGTCTTCAAAATTGAACTTAAAAAAAGAAAAATGTCATTCTTTGGACTTAAATCTAATTTGCGCTTTGCTTTTTACAAAATAAGAAAAGAAGGTCTATTAAGTTTATATAGAATCCTTCAAAATAGTAAAAAGACTGGAGCTTTAATAACAACATTGGGAACTGATACATTAGATAAACGAAAGATTAATCCATATAAAATAGACGTAAAAGATAGAAAAATTTTACTTAAGAAATTAATTCCGTATTGGAAAAACAAAACTGTTGCTGATATGATTGAAAAAGCGTATGCAGAATCTGATCTTTATACTGGAGAATTTGGAGAATTTATCGCTCATCTTCCACTCAAAACGGCTCAAAATGATCTTGTTATCTCACCTTGTGCGGTAGTAGCTCTCTGGCAAGGACATTTAATACTTGATTACGAGAAAGCAATTAAAAAAGGTTTATTGGCTATGAGAGATGAAGTTCAAAAAGAAATCCTTAGTAATAAAAAATTATCTCAAGATGAACTGGATTTTCTAAAATCAATTGATATAACACTCGAAGGAATAATGATTTTTGCACGTAGAATGTTGGAAAAAATTGAAGAGGAGCTAAATCGAACCACAGACCCTGACAGGAAAAAGATATTATCTGAAATGTTTGAAAATTGTAAAAATGTTCCAAGATTACCCGCTAAAACTTTTCGTGAAGCTATTCAATCATTTTGGATTATTAAAACAACAGTTGATTTATCACTTCCCTTTGATGTCCACGCACCAGGACGTCTTGACCAAATATTCTATCCCTATTATATAAATGATATTAATGAAGAACGTATTACACGAGAAGAAGCCCGAGAATTAATTGAAGAACTAGTTTTAAAAGTAATGAGTCATAATATACGTCCTTATTCAAATGCAGTTGGAGATTTTAGCCAACGTTATGAAGGTTCAGAACCAGTTACAATTGGAGGTCTTAATAGAGATGGAGAAGATGCTACTAATGAACTATCATATGTCATCCTGGAAGCAGCAGCTCGTTCAAAAGCCGCACTTAATTTTGCAGTGCGAGTTAACGATAATACACCTGAAGATTTCCTGATGGATTTAGCAGAAATACATTATAATGGTGTTTCGAGCTTTGCAATCTTAAATGATAATATTAATATTCAAGCATTAATCAATAGAGGTTATTCTATGGAGGATGCAAGGAATTATGCATTAACAGGTTGTGTAGATATGTGTTCTCCAGGAAAAATTGGAGGAATTGGTTTTTCTGCAATTTTATTATGTCGAACTCTTGATATGACACTTCGAAATGGTAATTGTATGACATTGGGTGGTTTAATAAAGGATGTTGGACTTAAAACTGGAGATCCAGATACTTTTGAAAGCTTTGAATATTTTTTGGATGCATTTAATACTCAATCAAGTTTTGTTATGCAAAAAATTGTTGATGCTGTTGAAATCCGTGATCGTTTATTTGCTGAACATCTTCCTTCACCATTTATCTCTGCATTTATGCAGGATTGTTTTGAGAGAAAGAAAGACGTAACTCAAGGTGGCGCAATATATAATTTCGAAGGTATTTTATTTATGAATAGTATTGCTAATACCGTTGATTCCTTATATGTTATCAAAAAATTGATTTTTGATCAAAAGAAAATTACTTTTAAAGAATTGCTTGATGCCATTGATAATAATTATAGAGATGGATATAAACATATTCATGAAATGATTTTAAATATAGATGGAAAATGGGGTAATGGTAATCCTGAATGCGATGAGCTTGCTCGCAAAGTTACAACTCGCTTATTTGAAGATACTTATAAATATAAAACATATAAAGGAGGTAAAGTAGCTCCATTTATTATCAGTATGACTTCACATACATATGATGGACGTATCTCAATTGCAACTCCAGATGGTAGATTAGCTGGTAAACCATTTGCAGCAAGTTGCAATCCTTATAATGTTGAGAAACATGGACCAACTGGTGTATTACGATCTGTAGCTGCTCTTGATTTTGAGCATGTCTGTGGATGTGCTGTCAATATACGCATGCATCCTTCTGGAATTGGGCAAACTGAAAGAGCTAGGAAAAAGTGGATTTCACTTCTGAAGACATATTATACTCTAGGAGGTGCTCAAATTCAACCTACCGTGGTTTCTACGGAAGTTCTACTCGCTGCTCAGCAAAATCCTAAGGAATATCGTGATATAGTTGTTAAAGTTGGGGGATATAGTGCCTACTTCACAGAATTAGGTATAGAAATTCAAAATGAAATTATATCAAGAACAGAACACAAAAAACTTTAAGTTAATGAAAGGCATTGTATTTGACATACAACATTATGCAATTTATGATGGTCCAGGAATACGTTCAACTATTTACCTAAAAGGATGCCCTCTACGTTGTACTTGGTGTCATAATCCTGAAAGTCAATTATTAGAACCACAAATTTCATATTATAAAGAAAAATGTGTGAAATGCGGGATGTGTGTTGATGCTTGTCCTAATAATGCTCTTCAACTTAAAGTGGATGGTGTTACTCGTGATGATAAGTTATGTAAAATATGTGGTGACTGCGTTGAAGCATGTCCAAATGAAGTAATGCAGATAATTGGAAAATATATGAGTGTCGAAGAAATTGTAGAACTTATTGCGAGAGATAAACCATTTTATGATAATTCGGGCGGGGGCGTAACCATTTCAGGAGGAGAACCAACATTTCAATTTGAATTTCTTATTGGACTTGTTAATGCACTGAAAGATAAAAAAATTCAAATAGCAATTGAGACTTGTGGATTTTTTGAGGAAAATCTAATTGATGAGCTTTTAAAATATGTTGATCTTTTTCTTTTCGATATCAAACATATTGATAGTAATGTTCATAAAGAATTAACTAAAGTTCCAAATGAAAAAATCCTTTCAAATTTTACAAAAATTGTTTCTGAAGCTGGAAATAAAAGAATAATTTGTCGTATTCCTCTTATTCCCGGAGTTAATACTGATTTTAAAACAATTGATCGAATTCTTGATTTCTTAATAAAAATTAATTATTCTGGACCGATTCATTTAATGCCATATAATAAAATGGCTAAAACAAAATATGAAAAGATTGGAAAAGGAGATTTTTATACAGATAAAGGCGAATTGAGTGAAACGGTTCTTCAAGCAGTAACTGAAAGAATTGAAGAAAAAGAATTTGAAGTTGTATGTAATAAATAAATTTATTTTATTTTTTCGATTTTCTCTTTATGTAATTTTTCTATTGCTTGTTTAATTTCCACATATTTATCTTTAGTAATAGGAAATTTTATCATTGATAATAATCCAAATCCTAATGCAATTGAAGGAAAAAGAAACATTAAAAGCCGAAGTCCAAGTTCAGTATCAGCAGTTCCTATGGGATCAAATATAGCCCATCCAGTACTATTAAAAACTAAACCAATAGAAAGAAATACAAAGATGGTTGCAAATCTTAGGAAAAAAGTACTTATTCCTAAATATCCTCCAGTTCTCCTAATTTTCGTATCTAATTCATCTTCATCAATTACAACAGAACTAAGAAGATCTAAGAAAAATAAAGATCCAGATAATCCCAATCCAACAAAAAAGAATATGAAAAATGCTATAATTACATTAGATACAAATACAAAGGGAATTAGTGTAATTATAAATACACTCATCGATAACATTATCCCTTTTCTTATCCCAATTTTTAATGCAACAAATTTCCATAGAGGAATAAAAATCATCGCAGAAATAAATGTAAGTGCAAGTAAAAGACCGATTAATAGCGATTCTCCTTCACCAATTTTCAAAACAAAAGTACTATAAAGTGGCATTATTGTAGGTAACATTCCATAAACGTACCAATTAACAAAATGACAAATTATATACCACCTAAATGATTTATTTTTTAATGAAATCTTTAAAGATTTAAAAAATGAAGGAGCCGCTTTATAATCTTCAGAAAATTCAGGAGTTTGTCTTGTTCCAAACTTAATAAAGAGAAAAGCAAATATTGCCATGGTAATTGCAGCAATAATTCCTACATAAGAATAATTTATAAAATATTTGGGATCATCAAGCTTTGGTATAAAAATTGTTGGCATAATGAAACCAACAACTAAGCCTAAAACTGTAAAAATCTGCCTAATATTATTTGCTTTAGCCCTCTCCTCTAAATTTTTAAACAGTTCTGGGAACATCGCTGCTTGACCCATGGAATAAGAAGTATATGATGTATCAAATAAAATTATTATAAATATAAAATATATTAAAGATTGGATATCCGAGGTTGTAGGTGGTGTCCATAATAAAATCATTATAATACAGAATGGAACAATTCCAACTAGAACATAAGGTTTTCTTCTTCCCCATCTTGTATTTGTGCGGTCTGATAATGCCCCAATTAAAGGATCATTTATTGCATTCCAAATACTCCAAATTATAAAACCAAATGTTATCCAATTAATATTTAATCCAACAACTGCATAGTAAAATGTGAAAATCAAAAATGTAAACATATAATAGCCAATAACATCCGTTATTTGAGCAAAACTATAAGAAATAGCAAATTTAATTGAAAACGGTTCTACTACACTTTTATTTTTATTAGACATATTTCAATGTTTATTATATATTTAAAAAAAGTTTCCTATTTTAATAAAGCAGTTTAATACAGTTTAGAATTTATTCTTGGTATTTAATAGTTGAAACTAAGATTAAAATAAATTAAAAAATAAGAATAATTCGAATTTAAATATTTAAATCGATAATTTATAAATATATATATTCTATAATTCTTTGGAGCCAAACCATAACATCTAATAGGGATTAAAATTTAAAAAGAAATAATATTTTGAGTTATGTCGCAAGTTTATTAAATGCTATGTATGGTTGGGATATGTCAGCGGAGGATGTGATGAATTTTGGCAAGGACATTATAAAGAGAGAATTAGAATTCAATAGGCAAGCAGGATTATCAGAGGATATGAATGATTTACCCGAGTTTTTCAGAGCTGAACCATCAGAACCAACAGGATTAACATTCAATATTAGAAAGGAAGATTTAGTTTCAATCTGGAAAAAATTAGAAGAATAATTCCTTAGATATATTTCATCAATCCTTTTTTTCACTTGATTCTATTTTTAATTAAAATAATTATTATAAGAGTGATCCACAATAAGGGCAATAATTAAAATTTTGATTTTTAAAATTTTTCCCACAACTTAAACAATCCATAAAAAAACCCTTGCCAAGTAGTTGGTCACGTTGTTGCTCACGTTGTTTTCTATATTTTTTTCTTTTCCAATAACTAATAGATATTAAGTATAACTTTTCAGGATTAAAATAATAAGCAGCTATGCCAACAAGTCCCCATCCTATGCACATAATCGAAAGGCCAAGAAAAAAAGGTAAGGCATAAGGGAAAATTATTATAAGCAACAATAAAGAAATTCCTAGGGATAATTCTATAATATATACTATAAAATAAGTTCTTACATCTTTTCTCTTAATAGGATATGACTTAATTGGAATTTCTTTCTCATTTAATTTATTATCTATCTAAATGTTCTTAATTAATGAATAATTTTTAATATTTTTATATTTTTGTCTAAATTTTTTAAAATCGAACTATAACATCTAACAGGAACTACCCCTTAATATTAAAAAGGAAAATTCAATCTCCGAGTGTAATAGATTATGTGAATAAATTTTTAAATATATTTCATTAACCCTTTTTTTCTCATATCAGTTTCCGCTATTATATTACAAGCAAATCCTGATATAGTTATTAAATTTGGAATTAACATATAGATATTATACTGTCCAATTAGCAAATCTAATTTGAAGCAAATTAAAAGAATTAAATATGTCAAAAAAAGGATTACATATGCAATTTTTTCTTTTTTCTTTATTGATAATGCATAGTGCCACGTTAGAAATAATAAAACATTGGTAATAATTATTGGAATATATTTTATAAAATATTCTTGATTATTTGTGAAAGGAAATATTATAATGTTAAATATCATAGCTGCAGTGAAAGTAATCACACCAAAAAAAAGTCTATGATTTTTAATTAAATCATAAGGAAATTTTAATGTTACAAAAGCAAGTAAAATAATTAGAATCAGACCTATAATAAATAATGGATTCGCTAAATAAAATGAATCGATTATTAGAGTAAAAATGAATCCAATTAGGATTATAAACCATCCTAAAAATCGACAAACTGATTGTTTTTTACCGATTATTCCCATAATAATACGTTTAAATTATCTTATTTATTTTAATTTCTTATTAATTTTATTTCTAATTATCAATAATATTTATATTATCCAATTATAAGCTATTATTCATGAGAATTGGAGCTCATATGTCTATAGCTGGCGGCATATTTAAGGCAATCGAGAGAGGGAATGAGATTGATTGCGAATCAATTCAAATTTTTACAAAATCTAATCGTCAATGGGCTGCAAAACCATTAACGGATGTAGATATTAATACTTTCAAAGAAATCAGAAAAGAAACAAAAAGTATCTGGCCCATTTTTTCTCATACATCATATTTAATTAATTTAGGGGCTCATAATCCAGAAACTTTACAAAAATCAATTGATTCAATGGAAATTGAGATGGATCGAGCTGAATCATTAGGATTAGAATATATTGTATTACATCCTGGAACTGCTACTGGTAAGGAAGAGGGTGAAACTGAAGAGGATGCTCTTAAAAGGATTGCCGATAATTTAAATATGCTATTCAAGAAAACTTTAGAATATAAATCTAAAGTGTGCTTAGAAACTATGGCAGGGCAGGGTAATAATGTTGGATATAAATTTGAGCATCTGAAATTTATTATTGACCAGATTAAAGATAAAAATAGAATAGGTGTGTGTTTTGACACTTGCCACGTATTTGCAGCTGGCTATGATTTCTTAACTGAAAAAAGTTATAACAAAATGTGGGATGAGTTTAATAACATTATTGGATTAGATTATTTATATATTTTTCATCTCAATGATTCTGAGAATGAGTTAGATTCTAGAGTTGACCGGCACACCCATATTGGGCAAGGAAAAATTGGAACAAAACCATTCGGATTTTTTCTAAATGATGAACGTTTTAAAGATTATCCTGGTATTCTAGAAACCCCAAAAAATTCAAAAGACGCAACTAATGATGTTAAGAATTTGAAGATTTTAAGATCATTAATTATAAAATAAAGATCTAAATATTAATTTTTATTCAGGTTTTTATTAGAAAAATTAATAAATCCGAAAAATATACCATAAGATGTATAGCAAATAAATTGATCATAATTTGTCCTTAAGAATTGATTTTTTACGCCATTTTATTTTATTAGCTGAAGAGAAAAGTTTTTCTAATGTTGCAGATAAAATTTCGATAACTCAAAGCGCTTTATCTCAACAAATTGAGCATTTGGAAAATTATTTTAAGTGTAATCTCATTGATCGGAGTACAAGAACATTCAAATTATCTAAACAAGGCGAAATTTTATTAAAATATTCAAAGGATATAGTATCCTTATTTGATAAAAGTCATAAAGAAATATCAAATCTCAGCAAAGAACTTATAGGAACAATATCCATTTCTGCATCAACTATTCCCGGAAATCATATATTACCAAAATTTATTGCGGATTTTAAGAATAAGTATGCTAATGTAACAATCAGTATTTGGATAAAAAATAGTAAGCAGAGTTTAATAGATCTAAAAAATAAGCACGTTGAATTTGCTGCAATTGGGAGTTTTATAAAGGAGGACCGAGAAAAATTTGAATATTTTCCAATTTTTACTGAGAATTTAGTCTTTATTTGTGCTCTTGATCATGACTTGATTAAAATTAAAAAGGAAAAAGTCCTTTTTGAGGATTTAATTAAATATCCATTTATTTCCCGTGAAAATGGCTCTGGTACAAAACAATTTGCTATGGAAAATTTAGAAAAGTATGATAAATTAAATCAAATATTAGAAATGACTAGTAATGAATCAATAATTTCTGCAGTAAGTAAATCAAATGATATATCAATTATTAGTGAAATGAGTGCCAAAAAAGCAGAAGATGCAAAACTAATTAGAATAATAAATATTTCAGATATACCTCCTTTAAGAAGAGAATTATTTTTTATCAAAAATAAGGGAAAAAAA
>JAHLWH010000256.1 GCA_019058015.1 Promethearchaeota archaeon
TCTCTCTTGCGTATGAAAATGCATATGATACGGCGGTATTGGTCTCTGGAGACGGGGATTTTGTGCCTGTTGTTAAGAAGGTAAAAGAATTGGATAAAAATGTGGAAGTTTGGGCGTTTCGATATTCTTTAGCAAATGCGTTAAAGGAAGAACTTGGTCAAGAAAATATCTATTACCTTAATGATGTCTTGAGCAAAATAAGTATTAAAAAATTATAACTTAACAAATAGTATAAAAATTAAAACGATAATTATTGACCGAGATATTAAATTACTAGAAAAGGAGTTAAAAACGGATTAAAACAAATAATTTGTCGTCCTTTATTGGTGAGTCATTAAGCGTTTATTCCTTTTTTCATTGTATTGCTGGTGATACTCTTCTGCTTCCCAAAATTCTGATGCCGGTACTATTTTTGTAACAATCGGATTTTTAAAGCGTTTGGATGCTTCAATCTTAGATTTTGAGCTCATCGCTTTTTCTTTTTGTTCAGGATTAAGATAAAAAATCGCTGATCGATATTGTGTGCCAATATCAGGTCCTTGACGATTCAGTGTTGTTGGGTCATGAATTGCCCAAAAAACATCTAACAGCTCATTATACGATACTTTAGATGGATCAAACATAACTTCTAAAGCCTCCGCATGACCAGTTTTATGAGAACATACCTGTCTATATGTAGGATTGCTAAACTGACCGCCGATATATCCCACACGAGTAGATATGACGCCCTCTACTTTTTGAAAATTCGCCTCTACACCCCAGAAACAACCAGCTGCAAAAATAGCTCTGTGAATTTCCATGGTTTTAACTTAATAATTCTGAAAGTTAAACCTAAGCCTAATTTTTTATAAATTTGTGATGAATTATAAATTTTTATTATAAGGTATTAGCACCAAGACCTTTAAAGTCTATAAGGTAATAATTTTAATAGTATAAATTTTTGTTAATTGTATGGAGTCTAAATCATCTAAAGACAAATGGAAAGAGAAGTTAACAAAAGAACAATACCGCGTTCTCCGTGAGAAAGGAACTGAGCCTGCATTCAAAGGAAAATATTGGAACCATCATGAAAAGGGTATTTATAAATGTGCGGGTTGTGGTGCGCCTCTATTCTTATCAGAAGAAAAATTTGATTCTGGAACGGGGTGGCCAAGCTTTAAGCAGCCTTATAATGAGGCTAATCTTGAAGAAAAATTAGATAAAAGTTATGGAATGATCCGCACTGAGGTCCTCTGTAGTAATTGTGGAGGTCATCTGGGACATGTTTTTGATGATGGACCGAACCCTAAGGACTGTCGATATTGTATTAATTCAATTTCCTTAGATTTTTGTGAATTTCCAAAATAAATGCTAAATTTTCCAAATAAATGCTAAGTTTTCCAAAAAAAATGCTAAATGGAAATTTTGAAGAAGAACATGTAAGGCGACTCATCGATTATATTGATAAGGAAAAGTAATTGTACTTAGAATAATATGTTATCTGGCATATCTACTTTAAAAAATTTAAAAATTCGCATAAAACTTAGATTTAACTAAAATCAAATTAATTTTTAAAATGCTAATTAATATGAAACTGATATCTTTTAGAACGAATTATTAATTATGAAAAAAGTCAATTGCATCACAAATTTTAATAAAACCTCTTTATTGATCATTACAAATGATTTTCTTTTTAGTTGAATATATTTGTTTTGATCCTCAAGGTGCTGATAAGGTTATAAATGCCCTAAATAAAGCGGCACAGTATCAAATAGACAATTCAATCACGGATGTTTTAACTTATCATTTCTCAAGACCTTCAATGGAAGAAGCAGAGAAGCTTCGTTTCATCGAGTTTTATATTTCAGAAAAAGCATTCTGGGAACATTCTATGGAACCTATTGTTAGTAAAGAAATTATGGTATCTTTTGATCCAACAATTCGAAAATCGTTCTCTTGGTGGGCTTTTTACTCTAATGACATTGAAACAAAAGTAAAAGAAACTATCGCAACATTAGGGGGTATTGAGGTATCTCCTATCCAAAAACATGTGAATCTAAATTATAAAAGTAAATTTAGACTAGATCCTGTATTATTTGTGGGAAAATTGTCTAAAAAACAAAATATTCTTAAGATATTTTTAGAACAAAATGAGGGATTGCTTTCTGAATCTGCTATTTATCAGATTATGTTTAAAGATCCAATAGGAGATTTCCATATAATTTCTCTTTGGTCAAGTCATGATGATATTATTAATTCTCTTATTCAATTAGATTTACCTAAAACGGAATTACAATCTCAAATCTATTTAGGAAAAAAAAATCCCACAAACCAATTAAAAAAAATTCTTAAACCATGGAATCCTAAATTTCTCACTAAACCTGAAGCAGGATATTGTCTCCATCCAAAATATTATCAAATAAAAAATGATTGAAAAAACCATGTCAAGATATTAATAGAATAAGCGGAATAATAAATTATTCTGAATATTTTTAAAAATATGACGGAAATGGTGTATTAATTAGTTCTCATCAATTATTCTCTTATATAATCTAATATTCCTTTTATCAATGAGTGAGGAAAGTAATTATTCCAGTGTTGATTGAGATGTGAATTTCCAAAATAAATGCTAAATTTTCCAAATAAATGCAAAGTTTTCCAAAAAAAATGCTAATTTATTGTGAATTTTCAAAAATAGAATTCAAGTCCTAATGTTTTTTTTCTATTAAATGGAAAAGATATTTAAAGGAAAAGAGAAAAATTTAATTTTGTTTAGGTAAATCTAAACAATCAATGAATAATTTTTTTAATTGTAAAAGATGTCGCTTGATAAATATATAGGAATGTCATTAATTGAAAGGGAATATGCTCGTTGCATTACCGCCTTAAACCGCACCGGCATTCTCACGCTTCTTCCGAAATCAGAAAGCATTGGGGTGATTGGAATAGATGGAAAAGAGTATCCAATACCAACCCAAGAACAGGTTGTAGAACTATTTGCTCATAATAGAGAGCTTGTAGGCAGAAAAGTTCCACAAGGATTTGATCGTTTAGAATTAACACCCATGGCAATGCCAACACCCCTTCTTATTGACCGAATGAAAGCATCTATTCTTAAACACGCAGCAGAAGGAAAAGTTTATCAAACCAGACGTTCTCCTTCTGATCCTTTAATACATGTTCGTGTCAATACCGAAAAACATGTCTGGATATGGGATACCTTAAGACAGGCACTAGATACAGACGAGCTTGTATATTTTCCTCAAGAATATTCAAGCAATCATCGGGGACAGACCAAATTAGAAGTAGTCAATACTGGACGTATTTGTGCCGTTCCAGGCTGGTCTGTGGGATTAGTTGAAAGTTTACCCATTATGCCTCAACAAGGCCGAGGAAAGACATTAGGAGGCAGAAGACAATTAGAAATAGGCTCTTCTCCTCGTGATTACTTACGAACATTACAGACGCAAGCTTATCAAGGAGAAACAGGAAAAACACTTGAAGATTTTATTACAAAATTTCTTACCCACCTCGAAACAACCAATGAAGTAAGTAATGACAGGTATGATAACAATTCCTTATGGTTTCTTGGTCAATATGTAAAATATGTAAAACATTTAAGAAGTGACCTTGTGCCGACTGGGTGGTGGCATCGAGACTTTGGGCGGGCTCGCTTGGATGCGCACCGTCCAGGCAATAGGCTTTGCACTAGGAGTTGGGGTGGGTCCTCCACGGTGAGACTGCTTAGGCCTTAACCTTTATCTTTCTTTATGCTTTTTCTTCTACCTTTTTAGAACCAGTTATTTTTTTCCAATATGGGTTTATTACGAAAGTATTGAGTCTAATGTATAGGATAAATTCTGGAAAGCAAATGCGTTAAAGGAAGAACTCGAGCAAGGAAATATTAATATTTTTCTTTTCATTTCTTTCTTCTATTTTAACGTACTAAATTTAATAAAAAACCCTCAATTCAAACATTATGAATAAATCTTCTGTTTTATTTTTCATTTTTCTATAAATTGAGTGCGAAAATGGAAAATTATTAAAAAAATAAATTGATAAATAAATCAATACTTAAATTTCCCTGTTTGAATATCATAAGCATTGGCAGTGTTATAAAGGATCTCAATGTTCTCAATAGGATGCCATGCCATAATATCAGTACAAGGTCCAAAAACTAAATTATTACTGGGAGCAACAGCCTTAATAATTTTTTCACATTGATTTCGAACTTCATTTGGCGTTCCTTGCCAGAGCAAAACACTTACATCGATGTTTCCATTCCATGAGATTTTATCCCCATATTGTTCATTCAAAGCGATGATATCTACACCTGCTGCAGGTTCAAGGCATTGAAGGAGATCAAGCCCCATTTCTATATAATATGGTATCAATTCATCAATTTTTCCATCTGTGTGTATCATTGTCCTCCCACCACGTTTATGAATCATCTTAAATAATTCTTTATAACGGGGTAAGTAATATTTCTGGAATTGTTTGGGTGAAATCATCAACCTTCCTTTTTGTGCAATATCATCTGTAAAAGCAATAACCATTTCGGAGTCAATATCAAGCAATCTTTTACAAATTTCAATATTGACTTTATGAAGTTCATCAATAGTCTGTTCTAAAAGCCCCGTAGGTTTTCTAAGTTCTTTTGCAAAAGTTACATAACCTAGACTAAGCCAGTTTCCCTCATGGAGCCCATTTATGATGGGAAAAACATATATTCTATCTTCTTTAATTACTTTTTGATTATAGAATTTTTCAAATCGATCAAATATTATTTGTGGCGGTGGAATTCTACGTGGAAATTGTTCTTTGCGTACTTCTAATGAGGTCCAAGCACCACAAATGTAAAAATCCCGACCATCGGAAGCTTTTTTATAAATTCTTCCATCAGGCATAACTATAGAACCATCGGGTCTTGTTATCAGTTCAAATCCATGTTCTTTATATGCCATTCTGTTTGCTAAAGTTGGATCAGTTGTTGCATCAATTCCTAAAGCAACTAAAATAGTTTGATCTTGTCCAAATTTTGTCGTTGTAAACCGATTTATTCTCATTCTTTGCATTCTTGCGTCCTTGTATTTTTGAATAAATCCATATTCTGCTTTAAACGCATATGTTGGAATTTTATCAGCTACTTCATGGTTAATTGCACAGAGAAATCTTTCTTTATGTGTTAATTTTCGAGTCATATCATCATAAATATTGTTAAAAATATTATTTTTTGTTAAAAAACTATATTATAATTTAATTTCAGCCTTTCATCAAAATATTTTTTAATAAAAAGAGAGGATTGTTTTATATTTAAACATTTAAACAAAAGATCATTTGGTTTAGAAGTCTATTTGAATTATATTTTATTACTCGTTCAAATAATTTTTAGAGGCCCCAGTTGTTCAATAAACTCTAAAAGAAGAGAATATTTTAATTATATATGGAAATGACAATCTATTATTTTACTGGAACGGGCAATTCTTTAAAGATTGCGAGAATCCTTGCCGAAAAGTTAGAATACTGTGAACTTATACCCATTGCAAAGGTTTGGGAAATGGAAAAACTTGCATCGACGAGTGAAAAAGTAGGTTTTATTTTTCCCCTATATTATTCTGGATTGCCTAAAATAGTGTTGATCATAGTAGAAGATAATCTTCGCAAACATGGACACTTTTTTAATTAATATCATATTTAAATGATATTTTTCTTGTAATTGGAATGATATTTTAATTTTAATATGTATTCAATTGGAATAGTGGCTGATGTTTTGGGCGGCTGTGTGAAAACTCTTCGAGGATCGGATAAAAACAAGAAGATCATATGTTTTAGAACACTTGTGGGGCATAGAAAGTTTTCAGTTAAAGAAATTAACAGAATACTGAATCATAATACAAGAGAGAATAAATGCAGTCAAAAAGAGATAGATAAAAATTGTGCAATATATGCA